>JAZNUW010000131.1:0-10911 GCA_045592465.1 Acutalibacteraceae bacterium
CAAAGCCGACTACCACAAAGCCGACTACAACAAAACCGACTACCACAAAGCCGACTACCACAAAGCCGACTACCACAAAGCCGACTACAACAAAGCCGACTACAACAAAGCCGACTACTACAAAGCCGACTACCACAAAGCCGACTACTACAAAGCCGACTACTACAAAACCGACTACCACAAAGCCGACCACTACAAAGCCGACTACCACAAAGCCGACTACAACAAAGCCGACTACTACAAAGCCGACCACAACTAAGCCGACTACAACAAGACCTACTACCACACAGCCCACAACAAATCCGGCTTATGAGCTCAGAGCATTCAGAATCGAGAAGTATAAGGAAATCTTCGAAAGAGATACAGTTTACTTCAAGATTTCCAGCGATAACGGTGACGGCGGCAAAGCTAATATGGAATATGCACAGAAAAACGGCAACATTTATGTAAATGCAACTGATGACGGCATAAATGCAAAGCTTTATTTTGAAAAGAAAACAAATAAGATGTTTGCATACTTCCTGATGTTCTATTATGAAATTCCCGAAAACGAATGGGAAGAAATGAATATAACAGAGCCTCTTGATGAAATGAAGGTGCAGAATCTCGGTTCATTTATCAATGTCAGCGAAGAAGTGTTTGACGGCAAAAAGGTTATATGTGAAAGCTATATTGACACAAAATACGGCTTTATCGTCAAATATTATTTCGATGGTGAAACTCTGGTAGGCATTGAGAAGTTCTACAAGAATGAATCCAAGCAGATAATTTATGTTCACGAGGTCAAGAACACTGTTTCAGACAGTCTTCTTGCAAGACCTACATCAGGTTATGTCGACGTTTCAGGTCTGGCATAAAACAAAATAACAATATTGAAAAGACGCGGCAGATGCTGCGTCTTTTGTTTTGCGAGCCTGATAAAACATCATAAATATGACAATAATGCTTATGAGGTGAAAGATATATGAAGCTGATGTTCAAGGGAATTATCATTTATCTTGCAGTTATAATAGCAATACGCCTTATGGGCAAAAGGCAGATAGGGGAGCTTCAACCGGGTGAGCTTGTTATTACTTTTATACTTTCAGAGGTTGCCACCATGTCTTTGCAGTCAGAGGAGGTGCCGGTGCTTTCGAGTATAAGCATTGTGTTTTTTCTCGTTGCTCTTGAAATTCTTTCATCATATCTGAGCATTAAAAGCAGAGCGTACCGAACACTTATTCAGGGCAACAGTGTTCTGATTATAAAAGAGGGCAGGGTTATCAGTGAAAATATGAAGCTGATACGTTACAGCAACGATGACCTTATTGAGGCTCTGAGGCTGAAGGATGTTTTCGACATTGAACAGGTGCAGTACGCCTATATTGAAACCAACGGGTCTGTCAGCATTCAGCTTAAAAAGAATTACCAGCCTCTTTGCCCGTCGGATATAAACCGGAAGCTTCAGGAAGAATATCTGCCGTGTCTTATTATCAGTGACGGAAAGATTATTGATAAGGATTTTTCTCTTTGCTCAATGACAAAGGAAAAGCTTATGAAAAAACTGAAAAAAGAAAACCTCAGAGTGGAGGATGTATTTCTTATGACGGCTGATAAAAGCGGAAAAACATATATTGTCAGAAAAGGAGGAAAGTGATATGAAGCGCCTTATTTCAGCGATAGTTATTGCAGGCGTTTTTCTGGCACTCAACTGGTACGGTGAGAGTTACAGCCTGAAAACGTGCGGTGAGTTTATGCAGCAATTAGACACCGTAGCCGATAATATCATAGGTGAAGATTATGAGCGTGCAAACGAAACACTTTCAGAACTGAAGAACCAATGGGATAAAAAAAGCAAAACGCTGAGCGCTTTTTCAGGCAAGGGTTGGCCCTTTGTGGCGGGCAGAGATATTGACGCAATAATGCGCAATATGGCAGATGAAAATTATGCCTATGCACTGATTTTGATAAGGGAAAGTCAGAGCCGTATCGAGGGCGCAAAGAGGGGAGTAAGGCTGTCTTTTGGCAACATTTTGTGATAAAGGTGAAAGCTCTGTTAAGGCGCTGTTAACACCCCTGTGGTAAATATTAACATTGCCTCTTTTTCGTTGACAAAGGTCAGTGCCTTTGCTATACTGAATTTATTAAAAAATATTTTTACAGGTGAATCCCATGAAAACAACAACAAAAATTCTGGCATTTATAATGTCATTTATCCTTCTTTTTTCCGTTGGCGGTACGGGCATATATGCGGCAGCGGTAAGTGTATCTGCACCACTGAAAATATCTGCAGAGTCAGGCTCGGATAACGTTAAGCTGCAGTGGACCAAGGTCAGCAAGGCAACAGGCTACAGAGTCTATCAGAAAATTGACGGCAAGTGGAAGAAGATAGCCTCACAAAGTCAGATTACTTACACAGCCGAAAAGCTGACAGCGTCAACTACATATGAATTCGGCATAAAGTCTTATCGCAAATATAACGGAAAAACTTATTTTTCATCCCTTAAAAGTGTCACCATCAAAACAAAAGCTATGCCTGAGGCTAAAGCTCCCACAGGCACTGCAACAAAAAACAGCATTACTCTGAAATGGGAGGCTGTGCCCGGTGCCACAGGCTACAGAGTTTATCAGTATAAAAACAAGAAATGGACAAAAATCAAGTCCACAACAGCAACGAAGTATACTGTCAAATCGCTTAAAAGCGCAACAAGCTATAAGTTTAAAATCAAGCCCTATGCAAAAACTGACAGCGGTACCGTATGGGGCGACAGCACTGTTTCAGTCACTGTTAAAACCATTGACCCCAAGCAGACAAAAATAACCTCAGCGTCAGCGGGTACAACAACAGTCACACTTAAATGGAGCAAGGTTTCAGGCGCAACGGGATACAGAGTGAGTGTGCTTGAAAACGGAAGCTGGAAGAAGATTAAATCCACATCAGCTCTGAGCTACAAGGTCACTAAGCTCAGCAGCAATTCGGAATACACTTTTATGGTCAGAGCCTATAATAAAACAAAGGGAAAGGTTACATGGTACACGGAAAGCGAGAGTGTCAGGGTTGTGACCAAGGCTAAGGATGGCGACCTTAAGGCATACAGAATAGAGAAATATAAAACTATATTCGAAAAGGATGAGCTTCTTGTTGTAATGTCAACCGAAGACCCCGATATGGGTAATCTGCCCATTGAAATTGCAACAAAAAAAGGCAGCCTTTCAATGAAAGCAACCATTGAGGGAATGGATATCAGGGTTGTTTATAACACATCTAATGGCAAAACCTATATGATTATTGATTCAATCAATTCTTATATCGAAATGTCTGAAAAGGATATGAAGGATATGAAAATTGATGAAATACTTAAAGGTTTTGAAATTGCAAATGTTGGTAAAATCTCTGTCAGCTCAACAAAATTCGACGGCAAAAATGCAATAGCCGAAAGCTATACAGACACCGTAACAGGGGACAAGGTGACTTATTACTTTGTGGCCGATGAGCTGGTTGCCTGCAAAAAGGAATATACCAATGGTGTCACAGATATTATTAAATTCCATAAAATAAGCAACAGTGTTGACTCATCAGCTTTCGATTCACCGCCATGGTACTATGTAAACCTTGGCAATATAGTCGATATGTAATATATAAAATGCAAAATGTGATTTACATTTTGCATTTTTGCTTTTTTCTATTGATTATTCATTAAATAACAGTTATAATATATGGGTCAGATTTTTATGAAGAAGGTGTTATTGTGATATTTTCAGAAAAAGTTAAAGATGTTAAAACAACGGTCAGTGATTGCACAGATTACGCCGTTAAGGGTATTACAAGAATTTGTGAGATGTACGGTCCCAGACCCTGTGGTGACCCTTCAGAGCAGTTCGCTCAGGAAACTATGATGGAAGAGCTTGAGGCTTTTTCAGATGAAGTGCGCCGTGAAACCTTTATGGTTAATCCCGAAGCATTTATGTCTTTCGTACCTCATGCAGGTGCATGCCTTATGGGTGCAAGTGCTCTTAATGCTGCAGCAGCTTTCAAAAAGAAGCCCAAAGCAGCTCTCGGCAGTGTTGCTCTTATGGGTGGTGCTCTTGCAGGCATAGTAGGAGAGTTCCTGCTTTATAAGAAGATGTATGACCCTCTTTTCAAGGAAAAGAAGTCAGGCAATGTTATCGCTGTAAGAAAAGCAAAGGGCGAAACAAAGAGAAGAATCATCCTTTCAGGTCACACAGACTCAGCTCCCGAATGGACTTATACATATAAGCTCGGCTCACACGGTGTTCTCGGTGTGGCAGGCTATGCAGTTGCAGGTCTTGCATACACAGGTGCTACTGCTGCAGTGGCTCTCAGCGGCAAGAACCCCTCACTTGCAAAGAAAATGGCAGCAGGACAGGCTGCATTCCTTCCTGCATATGCAGCACTGTTTAAGTTTGCTGATCACAAAAACTATGTTGACGGCGCAAACGACGACCTTTCAGGCTGCTATGTTTCATCAGCAGTTATGAAGTACCTCAGCGATAATGATATCCGCTTTGAAAACACTGAAGTTATCTGCATGCTTGCAGGCGGTGAAGAAGCAGGCCTTCGCGGTTCAAAGGCATTCTTTGAGGCTCATCCCGAAATGAAGAATGACGGCGTTGAAACAATTTTTGTAGGCTTCGACACAATCCGTGACGAAGAATATATGATGATTTATGAGAAGGATATGACAGGCATGGTCAAGAATGACAAGCGTGTCTGTGCTATTCTCAAGAATGCAGGTGAGAAGTTCGATAAGGATATTCCCATCGGTGCTATTCCTCTTGGCTCAACTGATGCTGCTGCCGCTTCACAGGCAGGTATTGCTGCTGCATCACTTGTTGCTATGGATCCCACACCTGCAAGATATTATCACACAAGACTTGACACCGCAGATATCCTTGTTCCCGAATGCATCGAGAAGGTAATCAACATTGCTCTTCAGACAGTGTTTGATTTCGACGAAAATGGTCTTAACTGATAATTGAATAATTAAGGTCGCCCTATGGGCGGCCTTTTTGATTTTGCTGAGCAGTACGCGCCGAAGTGGGCGGTAAGGGGAGGGGAGAACGCGCCATAAAAAGAAACAGCAGAGGTTTAGCTCTGCTGTAAGATTATTGTTTGATTAACTTTGTTAGTATGAGTGAAAGCAATTTATAAAAAACATAGCCTATTAACACACCGGAAATATTTAAAATGAAATCGTCAATATCACAGGCTCTGCCGGTAAAACGCTGTAAAAATTCAAGAACACATATGCAAACAGCAAAGGTGCCAAAGGTTTTCAGCAGGCGATTCTTTTTATTTATAAAAGGAAAGAGAAAGCCTAAAGGAACAAAAAGCGCAACATTACCGAGCAGGTTAATTGTCCGAACAAGAATCCAATCACCTTGTGCTATGTTACTTGGTGCCTTGACGGCAAAGAAGGCTCTGATTGTAGCAAAGGGAACCAGATTAACTCCGCCCGTTCTTATTGCGATTGAACTGATATTTTCAATGCCGTCAGGAGATATCTCCCAGGATATGCCGGAGGGGAATCTTATATTCAATATGGGCAAGCCTGAAATAATATGCACGTTTATATCAGGGAACAGTGTCACTCCCAACAAGCCTACACTCCAAAGTAAGAGCAAGCATTTTGCGATTTCAGGAAGAATATGATCTTTGCTGATGCTTTTGAAGGATTTGCGTTTTATTAAAATGTATATTATCAGAGTGGGAATTATGTAAATACTCATTTTTCCTATATAGTTAAATATCAGGCTCATAATATTTCTCCTCTGCTTTGAAGTGTCACCGCAACAATACCATTCGTTATTGCGATAAATTAATTATAATTCCATGGATATAAGTTGTAAATAAATGCTGCTGTAACTTAAGAAAATTTTAAGCTTTTTACGGAAAAAGTATTTTGTTCTCGTTTTACTAAATAATCACATTTCGTCAACTGACCCTCGCGTTCAATATAGCAATTCGGAATTATAATGCTGTTAGGTGCTCTTTTGAGCATAGACAATCCGATAGGGGATAAGCGGTATATACGGCTATGATTTTTGCCAAAACGGAAATATAATGTCGATAAAATAAAAAAATCCGCCTGAAAAGCGGAAAAAATTGCCAATAAAAAGAAAAAACACCACAAAACCCCTTGACATAGCAAGAGTCTTGTGATAAAATATCAAAACCTATAATGTGATAATATGCCTAGAGAGCACTTCTCCACTATTTGCATATTAGCATTTTATCGGGAAAATGTCAATACATTTTCAAAAAAACTGTGTCAGCAGTTATCAAATAAAAAAGATATGGAGTGATAAGCCAATGGTTAGAACGACCGATGTCAAGGTTGGTACCAAAACGAGAAAGAGCTACGGCAAAATCCAGGAAGTTATGCAGATGCCCAATCTCATCCAGGTGCAGAAGGACAGCTACAAGTGGTTCCTTGAAAAGGGTCTGAAAGAAGCCCTCAAGGATATGTCTGAGATTACTGACTACTCAGGAAATCTTGTTCTCACATTTGTGGACTACCGTATGGACGATAAGCCCAAGTACACTGTCAAGGAATGTAAGGAAAGAGATGCAACTTATGCGGCTCCCATGAGACTCACAGCACGTCTTTATAACAAAGAGACAGGCGAAGTGAAAGACAGTGAAGTTTATATGGGTGAGTTCCCGCTTATGACAGAAAGCGGCACATTCATCATCAACGGTGCAGAAAGAGCTATTGTTTCACAGCTTGTTCGTTCACCCGGTGTATACTTCGGCATGACCCATAACGTAACGGGTAAAAAGCTTTACACATCAACAATTATTCCCGGACGCGGTGCATGGCTTGAATATGAAACAGATCAGAACGATCTTTTCTATGTCAGAATTGACAAAAACAGAAAAATCCCCATTACCACTCTTATCCGTATCCTTGGCTGCTCAACAAATGCAGATATCCGTGAGTTCTTCGGTGCAGACGACAGAATCGAGGCAACTCTCGAAAAGGATAACACAAAGAACGCAGAGGAAGCACTTATCGAAATCTATAAGAAGCTTCGTCCCGGTGAGCCCCCCACACTTTCAAGTGCACAGTCTCACATCGAGGGTATGTTCTTTGACGAGAGAAGATATGATCTCTCCAGAGTTGGTCGTTATAAATATAACAAGAAGCTTGCTCTTTCAGACAGAATCCGCGGCTTCAGACTTGCTGCTCCTATCGTGAATGATCTCACAGGTGAGATCGTTGCTGACGAGGGCGAGCTTATGACAAAGCAGAGAGCTCTCGAGGTTGAACAGTCAGGTGCTAAGATAGCATACGTCAGCGTTGAAGGCAGAGAAGAGCCTGTTAAGGTTATTTCAAACCAGATGGTTGATGCAGTGCCTTACCTTGCTGATTACGGCTACAGCAAGCAGGAGCTTATTGACGCAGGCATCAACGAGCATGTAAGATACACAATTCTTGTTGATGTTCTTTCAGAAATTGCTGATATGAGCAAAGAAGAGGGTCTTGCTTACCTTGAAAGCAAGGCTGACGAGCTTATTCCCAAAACAATCATAGTTGATGATATCCTGGCATCAATCAACTATCTTAACTGCCTTGCAAACGGTGTTGGTAACGCAGATGACATCGACCATCTCGGCAACCGCCGTATCAGAAGCGTAGGCGAACTTCTTCAGAACCAGTTCCGCGTTGGTTTCTCAAGAATGGAAAGAGTTATCAAAGAAAGAATGACTCTTCAGACTCAGGAAAGTGCAAAGGTCACACCTCAGGCACTTATCAACACCCGTCCTGTTATAGCAGCAGTAAGAGAGTTCTTCGGTTCATCACCTCTGTCACAGTTTATGGATCAGAACAACCCCCTTGCAGAGCTTACACATAAGAGAAGACTTTCAGCCCTCGGCCCCGGCGGTCTTTCAAGAGACCGTGCAGGCTTCGACGTTCGAGACGTTCACTATTCACATTACGGCAGAATGTGTCCCATCGAAACTCCTGAAGGTCCCAACATCGGTCTTATCTCGTACCTTGCCACATTTGCAAGAATCAACGAGTACGGCTTTATTGAAGCACCCTTCCGTCCCATCAATAAGGAAACAGGTGTAGTTCTTGACACTTATGAATACATGACAGCTGACGTTGAAGATGAATTCACTGTTGTTCAGGCTAACGAACAGCTTGATGAAAATCACAGATTCGTCAGAAACAAGGTTAACGCACGTCACCGCGACGAATTCCTTGAAATTGACCCCTCAAGAGCCGACTATATGGACGTTTCACCCAAGATGGTTGTTTCAGTTGCTACTGCACTGATTCCCTTCCTTGAGAACGACGACGCAAACCGTGCTCTTATGGGTGCTAACATGCAGCGTCAGGCAGTACCCCTTCTTACCTGTGATTCACCCAGAGTCGGCACAGGTATGGAATATAAGGCAGCAACCGATTCAGGTGTCTGCGTACTTGCTAAGGCAGCAGGTAGAGTAACTTATGTAAGTGCCGACAAGGTTGACGTTATCACAGACGAAGGCAGAATCGACACATATAATCTCATCAAGTTTATGCGCTCAAACCAGGGCACATGCATCAACCAGAAACCCGTTGTTGAAGTTGGTCAGAGAGTTGAAGAAAATCAGGTTATCGCTGACGGTCCTGCAACAGACCACGGTGAACTTGCTCTCGGTAAGAATGCTCTTATCGGCTTTATGACATGGGAAGGTTACAACTACGAAGACGCTGTTCTTATTAACGAAAGACTTGTTCGTGATGATGTTTACACATCAATCCACATTGAAAAATATGAACTCGAGGCAAGAGACACCAAGCTCGGCCCCGAAGAAATCACAAACGATATCCCCAATGTCGGTGATGCTCTCAAGGATCTTGACGAGAGAGGTATTATCCGTGTTGGTGCTGAGGTTCACTCAGGCGACATTCTTGTCGGTAAGGTAACACCCAAGGGTGAAACAGAGCTCACAGCTGAAGAAAGACTTCTTCGTGCTATCTTCGGTGAAAAGGCAAGAGAAGTTCGTGACACATCACTTCGTGTTCCTCACGGTGAATATGGTATCGTTGTAAACGTTGAAGAATTCACAAGAGAAAACTCAGACGAACTTTCACCCGGAGTTAACAAGGTTGTTCGCTGCTATATCGCTCAGAAGCGTAAGATTCAGGTCGGCGATAAGATGGCCGGTCGTCACGGTAACAAGGGTGTTGTTTCCCGCGTACTTCCTCAGGAAGATATGCCCTTCCTCAAAGACGGTACTCCTCTTGATATCGTTCTTAATCCTCTCGGTGTTCCCTCACGAATGAACATCGGTCAGGTTCTTGAAGTTCACCTCGGCTTTGCTTGCCGTCAGCTCGACTGGAAGATTATGACTCCTGTTTTTGACGGTGCACACGAAGAGGATATCAGAGAAGCACTTAAAGAAGCAGGTCTCAACGAAAACGGTAAGTCAGTTCTTTATGACGGCCGTACAGGTGACCGCTTTGACGGTGAAGTTACCGTCGGTGTTATGTACTTCCTTAAGCTCCATCATCTTGTTGACGATAAGATGCACGCACGTTCCACAGGCCCGTATTCACTTGTTACTCAGCAGCCCCTCGGCGGTAAAGCTCAGTTCGGCGGCCAGCGTTTCGGTGAAATGGAAGTTTGGGCACTTGAAGCATACGGTGCAACTTACACTCTTCAGGAAATTCTTACAGTTAAGTCAGACGATGTTGTTGGTCGTGTTAAGACTTATGAAGCAATCGTCAACGGCGAAAATGTGCCTCAGGCAGGCGTTCCCGAATCATGCAAGGTTCTTGTCAAGGAACTTCAGAGGCTTGGTGTTGACGTTAAGGTGCTTGACGGTGAAGGCGAAGAAATCGACCTTAAGCAGAATATTGATGGCGATGAAGGCGTTTCAATTCACAGAAGACCTGTTCCTCAGGAAGAGTCATTCCATGCAGATGATGAAGAAGAATCATTTGATTTAGATCTCGATCTTGATGAGGGTGATGAGGATGAAGACAGCGATGAAGCATTCCTTGCAGCTATGCAGAAGGATGACGATGATGATTCATTCGATTACGATGCTTTCTTCAATGAAATGAACCCCACAATCAATGATGCAGGCTTTGACGCAGGTTTTGTACCCGACGAAGACAATATGTAATATAAAGTCCCGGGAAGCTGACTGAATCAGCAGCCGGTTTCCCCGGGTACCTGAAAAACCAATCTATTATTAAACAGGAAAGGGCTGACTTAATATATATGGAAAATATAACCTTTGAATCAATCAAAATAGGTCTGGCTTCTCCGGAAAAGATCAGAGAATGGTCTTACGGTGAGGTAACAAAGCCTGAAACTATAAACTACCGTACACTCAAGCCCGAAAGCGACGGTCTTTTCTGCGAAAAGATTTTTGGACCGCTTAAAGACTGGGAGTGTCACTGCGGACGTTATAAGAGAATCCGTCACAAGGGTAAGATTTGTGAACGTTGCCATGTTGAAATCACAAAGGCAAAGGTTCGTCGTGAACGTATGGGTCACATCGAGCTTGCAACTCCCGTTTCACATATCTGGTATTTCAAGGGTATTCCCTCAAGAATGGGTCTTATCCTCGATATCTCACCCAGAGATCTTGAAAGAATCCTTTACTTCGCAGCTTATGTTGTTATCAATCCCGGCTCAGTGCCCAACGTTAAGAAGGGCGATGCCATCACAGAAAAGCAGTATGACGATATCAAGGAATACTACTACAACGATGAAGAATTCAAAGTTGGTATGGGTGCTGAAGCTATCAAAGAGCTTCTTAGCGAAATTGATATCGATGCACTTGATGCTGAACTTCGTGAACAGCTTGCAACTGCAAGCGGACAGAAGAAGGCAAGAATCCTCAAGAGACTTGACGTTGTCGGTGCTTTCAAGGCAAGCGGCAACAAGCCCGAATGGATG
>JAZNUW010000132.1:0-22857 GCA_045592465.1 Acutalibacteraceae bacterium
TTTATATGAGCTTTTAAGCTCTTTGATTTTGGTTTCATAATCTTTTATGATTGTTTTATAGTCGAGATCTTCGCCGATTGCAATCTGCTTTGAAGTAATATTTTTTGATATGTTATCAATATATTCATCAGCCGATCTCAAATCAGAACGAGAAAGCGAATCAAGATATGACGCAACGTCTGAGCTGATTTGTGAATTTAAAAACAATATATTCGTGTAGCTCAGATCTTCGCTCCTTTCAAGCTCTTTGATTGATGAAAGCTTCTCACGAAGCAGCATTTCCTCGGTGTAAGCATCAGCCTCAGCCTGGGTTCTGAAGGCCACTGCAATAACACCGTTTTTTGAAACGTTTTCACTATCGGAAATAACAGGCACATAAACATAATCGTCATTTTTATAGAGTATGGACATATTAGTTCCACCGACATTCATATTTTCGTCACGCACAGCAAAACCGTTGACGGTCAGCTTTGCACTTTCTGTATGATTAACAATGAATTCAGTTGCAATTTCACCGGTATAATCCGAATAGAAAGCATTTACGCCATACATGAGTACAACAACGATAAATGCGCCAACCAGACATAAAGCAATAAGCTTATCTTTACCGAGTTTTTTCAACTGCTCCATTTCTATCACCTTTCTTCATTAATAATTCTGCAGGCTTCATTACAAAGCTCAGCCTTATCCATTGTATCAATGCTTAACCAATGGATACTTTCATTTCGTCTGAACCAGGTAAGCTGACGTTTTGCATAGCGTCTTGTTTCCATTTTAAGCTTTTCACTTGCCTGACTCAGGCTGACATGCCCGTCAAGGTAGGGCTTTAATTCCTTATATCCGATTGCTTGTTTTGCAGTACTGCCGAGATTCAGCTCAAAGAAGCGCTCTGCTTCTTCAATAAGGCCTGCTTCAAGCATCAGATCAACACGAAGATTAATTCTGTCATAAATATATTGTCTGTCATCAGCGGTAAGGCCGATAACACAGAAGCGGTATTTGCTTTCATTGATATGGGAAAGCTCGCACTGAGCCGAAATTGTCTGACCTGTTGAATAATAAACTTCGAGAGCTCTTATAATTCGCTTGATATCGTTGATGTGAAGTCTTTTTGCTGTTTGCTCATCAACTTTCATAAGCTCCACGTAAAGTGCTTCTATGCCCTCATTTTCAGCTCTTTTTTCGAGTTCACTTCTGATGTTGCTTTTTTCATAATCGAGAAACTCCGTGTTGTTGATAAGTGTATCAATATAAAGTCCTGTTCCTCCGACAACAACGGGTAATTTGCCTCTTGAAAGAATGTCATCAATTGCCGAAACTGCAAGCTCTTTATATTTAGCAACACTGAAATCCTCGCCCGGGTCAAGAAAACCTACAAGATGATGTCTGACAAGTGAAAGCTCCTCTGCTGTAGGTTTGGCAGTTGCTATATCCATATTTTTATAAATCTGCATTGAATCTGCACTGACAACTTCGCCGTCAAAGTGCTTTGCTATTTCAATACCAAGGGATGTCTTTCCCGAAGCGGTAGGGCCGACCACAACGGCAACTAAAGGTTTATTCATTATAGTCTCCGAAATTACTGTATTCTGCCGAATTGTTTTTCCAACTCATACTTTGAAAGCTCAATTAGCACAGGTCTGCCGTGAGGACAATATCTGACCTCATCGTCATAAAGCACCTGCTCAGCCAGAACCTTCATTTCTGCAGTTGAATTTTTATATCCGGCTTTAATTGCAGCCTTGCAAGCTGCAGTGTGATGTATTCTGTCGATTTTTTCACTTTCAACATTAACTCTGTTTTCAGCAAGATAAGAAGCGATTTCAATAACTGTGTCTTCAATATCATCACCGCTGATAAGCATGGGGCATTCACGCACAATCACTACCCCACCCTCAAAATCTTCTATAAGATATCCTGCCTTTGCAAAAACGTCGATGTTCTGAGTGATAATGTTATATTCAGTTTTGCTGAGTGTTATTTTAACAGGTGTCAGCAGTACTTGAGATGACACTTTATTCTGTGCATCAGCTTTCATCTTATTATAGATAATTCTCTCGTGTGCCGCATGCTTATCAATAAGCACAACCTTATTATCATATTCACAGATGATGTATGTTTTAAAGGCTTCACCAAGAAGGCGCAAGGGCCTGACAGGCAAAGTCTTCTGCTCGGTCTGTGCAGGAATTTTCTGCACCGGCGGCTTGCTTTCGGTTATAGGCACTTCAGTGCGCACAACAGGCTTCGGATCCGGCTCAGACACAAAAGACGCCTTTGAATCTGCAGCCTTGCTTACATTTGAAGATGCATCTGCCTTTTTGGAAAGCGCATCAGTTTTCTTCTTATGCTCACTGACAAATGACGAAACAAGGTCGGGCTCGCCGTCTTCTGTTGTGGTTATGTTGATTTTGTCTTTTTTCTCACTCTTTGAAAAATCCTGCACAGACATACTCTGCCAGAAATCTTTTTTCGCAGCTACGGTTTCGGTAGTCGGTTTCGGTTCAGGCTTCGAGAAAGGACTGTTATTGAAGGTGCGTTTCTCAGGCACAGTTTCATCAAGCATATTAAGCTGAACGCCCTCAGGCACAGCTCTTTGCAAAACCTTGTTTCGCTGTGTAAGGTCAATTTCAGGCATAGTGTCAAAGCTTTCAAGTGCAGATTTAACTGCAAAGTACACTGCCGAGGAGACGCGTCTTTCATCACTGAAACGAACTTCAGTTTTTGCAGGATGAACATTGACATCCACCGTGTCAGGTCTGACATTTATGTTAAGAACGCAGCTCGGGAACTTGCCGACCATGATTGAGTTTTTATAGGCGTTTTGCATAGCACCGACGCAGGCTCTGCTTTTGATATATCTTCCGCCAAGGAAAAAATACTGCATAGCTCTTGAGGGTCTTGACGAAACGGGCTTGCAGACATAACCGCTGACTTCAACGCCATCAAGCTTATAATCAACTTCAAGAAGGCTCTCGGCAAAGGTTCTGCCGAAAACAGAATAGATAGCTGACATTAATTTTCCGTCACCGGGTGTGATAAGCGCCTGCTTACCTTCACGGATGAATCTGACACTGACCTCAGGATGCGAAAGGGCAATTTTATCGACAATATCCGCAACGGCATTCGCTTCAGAAACATCCTTCTTAAGGAATTTCATTCGTGCGGGAGTGTTATAGAATAAATCGCGCACAACTATAGTTGTTCCGTTGGGGCAGCCTGCTTCATCATATCTTGTCTGAGTACCCCCTTCAATGGCGTATGAGGTGCCAAGTGATGAGTCGGCAGTTTTAGTCAGAATTTCTGTTTTTGAAACAGCGGCAATTGAAGCAAGAGCCTCTCCTCTAAAGCCAAGGGTGAAAATTGAATTAAGGTCGTTTTCATCCTTGATTTTGCTTGTGGCATGACTGAGGAAAGCCTTCGGTACGTCAGCATGATCGATTCCGCAGCCGTTATCGGTTATACGGATATATCTGACACCGCCGTTTCTTATTTCAATAGTTATTGTGGTTGCGCCGGCATCAATGGAGTTTTCCATTAACTCCTTAACAACACTTGCCGGTCTTTCAACAACTTCACCGGCTGCAATAAGCTCTGCAATATGTTTTGGTAATAGGTTTATCTTAGCCATAAAGCTGTCACAACCTTTCAGAATAAAATCATATATTGTTTCTCTTGGCTTTGCCTACAAGCTCATGGAGCGTTGTAAGCGCTTCAAGAGGAGTAATTGTGTTAATATCGATGCTTTTCAGTTCATCGATAATTTCATCATCGAGTGTTGAGGTGATTGAAAGCTGCAACTCGCCTTCTTCCTCAGGCATTTCGATTTCGCTCATATAATGCTTTCTTTCCGGGCTCATATTTTCAAGTTCGCGAAGAATAACTCTTGCACGTGAAACTACACTTGAGGGTATACCTGCAAGCTTCGCAACCTCGATACCGTAGCTGCCGTCGGCAGGGCCTCTGACAATTCGGCGGAGAAATGTTATAGTGTCGCCTTTTTTCTTGACGCAGATATTATAATTATTCACGCCGTCAAGCTGGCTTTCAAGCTCAGTAAGCTCATGATAGTGAGTGGAAAACAGTGTTTTTGCACCGATTTTCTTTTTGTCAGCTATATATTCGAGCACTGCTCTTGCAATACTCATACCGTCAAATGTTGAGGTACCTCTGCCGACTTCATCGAGTATGATAAGACTGTTTTTGTTGGCATTCTTCAGAATATTTGAAACCTCATTCATTTCAACCATAAAGGTTGACTGACCTGTTGCAAGGTCATCTGAGGCACCTACACGGGTGAAAATGCTGTCAACAATTGAAAGCTCGGCACTTGAAGCAGGCACAAAAGAGCCCGCCTGAGCCATAAGACAAATTATTGCCACCTGACGCATATACGTTGATTTACCTGCCATATTCGGACCTGTAATAATAGCACAGCGCTCTTTATCACAATCCATATAAGTGTCATTAGGAACAAAAGGAGAATCCTCAAGCACAGCCTCAACAACAGGATGTCTGCCGTCTTTGATTTTAATGGCGGTTCCGTCAAGAATTGTAGGACAGACATAGTTGTTCCTCAAGGCAACACTTGCAAGTGAGCACAGAACATCTGTTATTGCAAGTGCTCCTGCAGTTGCTTTGATTCGTGAATACTGCTTTGCAACCTGGCTTCTTATTTGACAGAAAATTTCATATTCAAGCTTCACAATTCGTTCTTGTGCACCGAGAACCTTGCTTTCAAGCTCCTTGAGCTCCTGTGTTATATATCTTTCACAATTGGCAAGTGTCTGTTTTCTGATGTAATCATCGGGCACAAGCTCTTTATATGAATTAGTAATTTCAATATAGTAACCGAACACACGGTTATAACCGATTTTAAGTTTTGGAATTCCTGTGCGCTCTTTTTCACGCATTTCAATATCGAGAATAAATTCCTTGCCACCCTGCTGAATTCGGCGCAGCTCGTCAAGCTCAGCATTAAAGCCGTCTCTTATAAGACCGCCTTCGCGTATTGAAAACGGCGCGTCTTCATCAATGGCGGCACCGATGAGGGCGCGTACGTCATCGAGAATATCCATATTGGCAAACTGCTGCTTAAGATATGCACTCTTACAGTCGTGAATAAGCATCTTAATTGAGGGAATGCATTCAATAGTCTGCCTGAGAGAATTGAGGTCTTTTGCGTTAGCCGACTCAAACATAACTCTTGTTATGAGTCTTTCAATGTCAAAAACTCCGCTGAAGTTTGCGCAAAGCTCACTGAGTCTTGTGCTGTCACTGACAAGCTCACCCACTGCGTTGTGTCGTCTTGTTATCTGTGCGATGCTGACAAGAGGCTTTTCGAGCCAGTTTCTGAGAAGACGCTTGCCCATAGCAGTGTTTGTTTTATCAAGCACCCACAAAAGTGAGCCTTTTTTTTCGCCTGTACGCATGCTCTGAATAATTTCAAGGTTGCGCAGTGTGCTATAGTCAAGCTTCATAAACTGCTTGTCAGAATAGAAATTGATTTCTCTTATATTCTGCAGGTCATTTTTCTGCACATTTTTAAGATATTTCAGTGTTACACCAACAGCAATAACTGCTTTTTTATCGGAAATAAATCCGGATTCTCTGAGCTTTTTTTCACCAAAATGAAGTCTGCAGGCTTCATAACAGTCTTCATAATCAAAATAACTGTCAGACGGCATTTCGCAGGATGCTTCTATTCTCTTTGAGATGAATGCTGCTATTGCCTTATTATCGGCACAACCTGAATTAAGCACGATTTCACTGGGAGTAAACGTACCTAGTTCATTCATAATATTGTTATCAATGGTATTCATATCTTCAAAATGTGTAAGATTAACAATACCGGTGGAAACATCAGTAAAGCAAAGACCTGCACCGTCTTCGCACATATAAATTATTGCTAGATAGTTGTTTTTTGCTTCATCAAGCAGATTATTTTCGATAATGCTGCCTTTTGTGATGATTCTTATGACATCTCTTCTGACAATTCCCTTGGCAGTTGCAGGGTCTTCAACCTGTTCACATATTGCAACCTTGTAACCCTTGTTGACAAGTCGGGCAATATAAGTTTCGGCAGAATGAAACGGTACACCGCACATAGGTGCTTTTTCACCCTTTGAATAGCTTCTTGCTGTCAGTGTCAGCTCGAGCTCTGCTGATGCAAGATGAGCATCGTCAAAAAACATCTCATAAAAATCACCCAGGCGGAAAAACAGAATAGTATCCGGGTAATCCTTCTTGATTTCAAGATATTGTGCCATCATAGGCGTCATTTCAGCCATCGTGTTTTTCCTCCTGTGATTTTTACGTCAAAAAATAATAGTTATCAGTGGCAACCGCCGCAGCTGCCGCAAGCGCCGTCGCATGAATGCTCGTGTGACTGTTCGGGTTCACATGTCATGGGGTCAGCACCGTTAACGCAAAGGCCTAAAATCTGCATGATGTAATTCATCATTGAATCAACCTGTGCTCTTGCTTCATCATAAGCCTGCATGTTTTCGTTTGCCATAAATTCCTCATACTTTGCATTGAATGCAGCTTCGAATTCCTGCATTTTAGCTGAGTCGGGTTCTTCCTTTGAAGCTTCCATCTGATAGTTCATCTGAATCATCTGGATTTCGCCCATAAGTGCGTTGAGAGCTTCGTCTTTTTCGTTTGCTTCCTTTGCCTTATTGAAAGCAAGGTAACGCTCGTCCTGCTGAATTGCAGCACCGAGTTCTCTTGTGAGTTTGATAATGTCCATTTCGTGACACTCCTTTATATAAAATATTTATTTAATAAATACCCGTATTCGAGTAGTTATTTTCATTCTGAAATTTCACCGTAAACAATCCATGTCCGCGGATTTGTGACCTTAACAAAAGCAAAGTTGCCGATAAGACTTTCATCACCGGGGAATTCAATAATAACATTTCCTTCGGTTCTGCCTGAAAGCATACCCTCGCCCTTTGCCTTGCCTTCAACAAGCACACGGTATGTCTTGCCGAGCATTGAAGCAGTGCGTCTGCCTGCAATGCTTTCCTGAAGGTCGGTGAGCTCCTTGAACCATTTTCCCTTTTCTTCGCGTGACACAGGGTCTTCCATAGTGTAAGCCTTTGTGCCGGGTCTGGGTGAAAAAATAAAAGTGAAAAGTGAAGTATATTTAACCTTTTCTATGAGAGAAAGCGTGTCGCAGAATTCCTCATAGGTTTCACCCGGGAATCCTACAATTACGTCGCTTGTTATTGAAAGCTCGGGCATAACCGAATAAGCATAATCAATAAGGCTGAGATATTTTTCTCTGTCATAGTGACGGTTCATTTCTTTGAGTACTCTGTCATTTCCCGACTGGAAGGGAAGATGCAGATGCTTGGCAATTTTATCACTTGAAGCCATTACATCAAGCAGATCTCTTGTGCAATCTCTCGGGTGTGATGTCATAAATCTGACAATGAAATCACCTTCAATTTCACTGATTGCCTTTAAAAGCGCAGGAAATCGCTTTTCCTTTTCGAGATCTTTGTTATATGAGTTGACATTCTGGCCCAAAAGAGTGATTTCTTTATATCCCTTTGAGATAACATCCCTGACCTCAGCAATAACATCATCGAAGTCGCGGCTTCTTTCTCTGCCTCTGACATAAGGTACTATGCAGTATGAGCAGAAATTATTGCAGCCGTACATTATGGGTACCCATGCTCTGAAAACACTGTCGCGCTTAACAGGCAGGTTTTCTGCAATAACACCGTCACTTTCGGTTATGTCAATAACTCTTTTGCCGGTTGATAATCTTCTGTAAATGAATTCCGGCAGCTTATGAAGAACGTGTGTGCCGAACACAAGGTCAACAAAGCTGTAACTGCTTCTGATTTTATCGGCAACACTCTGCTGCTGCATCATACAGCCGCAAAGAGCTATAAGCAGGCCGGGATTTTTCTTTTTGATAGGCTTTAGTGCGCCCACATTACCGAAAACCCTGTCTTCTGCATGCTCTCTAATTGCACATGTGTTATAAAGCACCAGATCTGCGTTCTCGGGTGTGTCTGTGAACACATAGCCCATATCGCGAAGCATACCCTGAAGTCTTTCACCGTCAGAAACATTTCCCTGACATCCATAAGTATGAACATATGCTTTCGGGCTCTTATCGGGATAGGCACGGCTTAACAGCTCAGCGGCAAGTGCAGTATATTCTTTTTGTTTTTCAATTTCCTCTTGAGGAACTGTAAATTTGTTTATATTCAAAGTAAAATCCTCTATTTTTCTGATTTTTGAGCAATATCTATCAGACGCTTGAGTCTGTAGTTAACAGCTGAACGGCTGAGAACAGGTGAACAAAGCTCCCCTATTTCACGAAGACTCATATCAGGGTTTTCGATTCTAAGATCTGCTATAAGCTTCAGATCATCGGTAAGTGTATCATAAACACCATTGGATTTGAGCTTTTCAATCGACTCTATCTGATCAAATGACGCGCATACTGTTCTGTCAAGATTAGCGTTATCAAAATTATTGCGTCTGTTGGTTACATTTCGCACATTTTTATAGATTTTGATATTCATTATTTCCATAGCTGCAAGCTGAGCACCCATTAAAGTAAGCAGATCTTCGATGCTGCTGCTGTCTTTTATGTAAATAACGTTGATTCCTCGTCTTAGCATATGCTTGGCATTAAGGCCGAAATCTGTGAGTATTTTCATCAGATCAAGGCTGAGTGTTCTGTAAGGGGCAACAAACTCAATATGATAGCTCTTATTAGGGTCGCAGCAAGTACCGCACGAAAGAAATGCGCCTCTGAGAAACGCAGCATCACAGCAGTTTATTGAGCCGAATTCCACATCGTCGGTTTCACTTTCGTTCTGAAGATTGCCTCTGTCAATGCGCATAAACTTTTCATTTCCCGAATTAGAGAAATGTGAAAGTACGGTCTTGCGATCTGCCTGAGACGGGATGCTGACAGTTGTTTTGCCCGCCTCAGAAACACTTGTGTTGGCTTTTATGCCCGTTACCTTCTCGGTGAGCTCAACATATTTTTTTGCCACTAAGGCATTATCGGTCATAATGGAAATATCGCTCTCATTGAAGCTTCTGCCAAAAAGAAGCATACCGTATGCCATTGCATGTCTGCAGCAAGAAGGCATATATTCAATTTTAATAAGTTCTTCTTTAATCTGAGCAGAAAATGACATATATACCCTCCTTGCATAATGATTAAACGAATCTGATTTCTGTTTCAAGGTCAACCCCGAATTTATCCTTAACAACCTTCTGACAGTGTCTGATAAGCTCGATGACATCGGTTGTTGTGGCGTTGTCATAATTGATTATGAAGCCTGCGTGCTTTGTGCTGACCATAGCACCGCCAATGCGTTTGCCTTTAAGGTCTGACTGCTCGATAAGAGCACCTGCAAAATAGCCCTCGGGGCGTTTGAAAACACTGCCTGCACTGGGATATTCAAGAGGCTGCTTATCCTTTCGTTTGCCCATAAGCTCATTCATTTTGCTTTCAATTTCGGCTTTATCGCCTTTTTTCAGTTTAAGTGTGAGACCTGTAATAATAAGATCGCTGCCACTGTAAACACTGTGTCTGTATGATAAATCAAGTTCATCATCTTTAAATGAACCCTTATTACCGTTTTTATCAATATGACTGCATTCAGTCAGGACATCCTTCATTTCTCCGCCGTATGCACCTGCATTCATAAAGGCTGCACCGCCGCAAGAGCCGGGAATTCCGTATGCGAATTCAAGCCCTGTCAGACCGTTGGCAAGGGCAAACTTGCAAAGAGAAGCAAGTGATGCACCTGCGCCTGCATATATGGTGGTTTCATCAAGAAGTCTGATTTCATCAAAACCTTCTGCAATATGAATAACCGCCTTATCTGCTATGCCCTCATCGCTGACAAGAAGATTTGAGCCTTTGCCGATAACAAACACATCAACTGAGCTGCTCTTAAGTAAAGATAAAACCCTGATTAGCTCATCTTCACCGTGCGGCTCAATAAACAGTACCGCATTGCCGCCTGTTTTAAAGGATGTGTGATTTTTCATAGGCTCATCGCACTTGAATGAAACCTCTGAAAGTTTAAGTTTATTAATAAGCTCTGTCAAAAATATGACCTCCGAATCAATATTCAACGAGTGCGGCACCAATTATACCTGCATCGTTACCGAGCTTTGCACGGCAGATTTCGGTCTGGATTACCTGATGCTTGCTGTAACGCTCTCTGGCAACAAATTCTCTGATAGGAGCGAGAAGTGTTTCACCTTCATTACAGATGCCACCGCCGAAGCAAAGCATTTCAGGCTGGAAAATATTGACGATGTCTGTTGTGCCGATTGCAACATATTTAATATATGTGTCAACAACTTCCTTACCCCATCTATCCCCTGCACGCATTGCATCAAAAGCAGTTCTGCCGCCTGCGTTTTCAATATTGCCGCCACAAAGCTCCCACATCTTGCTGTCTTTGTGCTCGAGCATAGCTGCCTTTGTCTGATTAACGAGAGCAGTAGCACTTGCATATCTTTCCCAGCAGCCTGTTCTGCCGCAGTTGCAGGGTTCACCGTCAAATTTGATTGAGATGTGACCAAGCTCACCGCCTGCATCGTTGCAGCCTGAAAGAACCTTACCGTCAAGGATAACCCCGCCGCCGACACCTGTGCCGAGAGTAATTGCAACAAAGCTGCTTTTGCCGATGCCTGAGCCTGCAAGTGCTTCACCGAGAGCTGCACAGTTTGCGTCGTTTTCGATATATACGGGAATTCCGGGAAGCTCAGCGTGCACCATTTCAACTGCAGGCACATTATTGAAGTCGAGATTGTTAGCATAAAGGATTATGCCGTTTTTCTTATCGCATGAGCCGGGAGTGCCGATGCCGATGCTCTTGACTCTGCTGAGATCAATGCCGGCCTTCTGACATGCCTCTTTAATGCATTTGACAATATCTGCAAAAATTTCCTTTGCAGGACGGGGCATATTAGTTTTTGTTGTAGCCTTTGCCTTGATTTCATATTTTTCGTTGATAACACCAACCGCGATATTGGTACCGCCTAAATCTACACCTATTCTATACATATTATTCACCTCTTAAAAATTTCCCCACATTTTGATTTCATCTTCCTGTGGAATTATATCATCGGTCATACCGAGATTGTGCATAAGCTCTCTTGCGGCGTTATAGCCCATTTTCTTCTGTCTGTTATTCATAGCCGCAACTTCAATAATAACAGCAAGGTTTCGGCCGGGCTTAACGGGAACAACAGTGTGCGGCACCTGAACACCGAGAATTTCAGTGTACTCGTTTTCCATACCCATTCTGTCATATACCTTTTCACTGTCCCAGGGCTCGAGCTCAATAACCATATCAATTTTTTCTGCAAGCTTAACGGCACCCATACCGAAGATTCGGCGAGCGTTTATAATGCCGATACCTCTGAGCTCAATGAAGTGTCTTATATTGTCAGGTGCTGAGCCGACAATTGTTTTCTGGCCTGTTTTCTTGATTTCAACCGCATCATCAGCAATAAGTCTGTGACCTCTTTTGATAAGCTCAACAGCAGTTTCGCTCTTGCCGACACCGCTGTCACCGAGAATGAGCACACCTTCACCGTAAACTTCAACAAAAACGCCGTGACGAGTGATTCTCTCGGCAAGCTCAATATTGAGGTAAGCGATAATCGATGCCATTGAGCGAGAGGTTGTGTCCATTGTTTTAAGAAGAGGTACTCCGTATTTGGGAGCAAGCTCAAGAATTTCCTTCGGGCAGGGAAGACTTCTTGTAACAACAACGCAGGCAGGCACCTTCGACATAAAGGTTTCAACCCTTGCGTGTCTTTCATTTTCAGGGAAGGAATTGATATATTCAACCTCTGTTTTGCCAAGATAATTAATTCTGCCGCTGTCGAAAAAGTTTTCGAAGCCTGAAAGAATAAGACCGGGTCTGTTAACGTCCGGTGAGGATATAAAAATATCCGACGGATCCTTTGGCAGATAAAGAGTTTCAAAAGGCTGATCCTTAAGAATTTTTGCAAGTGATACTGAATACTTTCCGGGCATAATACACCTCCAAACACATAGTAGCACATAATTATACTGATACATTATATAATAAAATTTGAAGGTTGCCAACTGTTTTTGATGAATTTTTTTAACTTTTTTGTTAAAAAAAACAGCTTCAGTTGCCTTTTAAGGACTGAAGCTGCAGATAAATCATTTAAACCATATATCTTCGGCATATTCCCTGACGGTTCTGTCTGAAGAAAAATATGAAGCAGAGGCTGTGTTTATAAGGCTTTTTCTGCCGAAATTTTCAGCAGAGCAATAATCTTTTGCTGCCTGCAAGCCCTTTGCAATAAAATCGGGAAGATCGGCAAGAACCATAAATCTGTCTGCATCTGAAACATTGATAAGTGAATCATACAGGTCTGTGAATTTATTTTCGGTTGCGAAGGTGTCGTCAATAAGGGTATCCACAAGTAATCTGACCGTTTTATCGGTTTCATAAATTTCACGGGGATTATAGCTACGCTTTCTTTCGAGCACCTCGTCTTCTCTCATGCCGAAAATATAGTTATTCTCCTCCCCTGCTTTCTCACATATTTCAATGTTGGCACCGTCATATGTGCCTAAGGTTACTGCCCCGTTGAGCATAAATTTCATGTTGCCCGTACCGCTGGCCTCTGTGCCTGCAAGGGAAAGCTGCATTGAAACATCAGCAGCAGGAATAATTTTTTCGGCATAGGACACATTATAGTTTTCGCAGAAAATAACTCTGAGCTTATTATTCAAATCGGAATCGTTATTTATAACCTCAGCAACGTTGTTAATATATCTGATTACTGACTTTGCAATTTTATAAGAGGCTGCCGCCTTGCCTGCAAAAATGAATGTCATATCGGGTAGATCACTGAGGTTACCTTTTTTCAATTCAAGATAAATATAAACCGCTAAAAATATCCCGAGAAGCTGACGTTTATATTCGTGGATACGTTTTACCTGAACGAAGAAAATGCTGTCGGCGCTGAGCTTTATATTTTTGGTTTGTGAAATATATTCGCATAAGCGCATTTTATTCATTTTCTTTATTTCTCTGAGTCGGTCAATAACCTCACTGTCATCTTTGAAATTAAGCAGCAGCTCGAGCTTTTCAATTTCTTCAATAATATCACAGCCACAGAGCTTTGATAAGAATTCACTCAGTAGCGGATTTGACAGTCCCAACCAGCGTCTTTGTGTGATGCCGTTTGTTTTATTTGAAAATTTATCGGGAAAAATGCTGTACCAATGTGATAAAACCCTGCTTTTGAGTATTTCTGTGTGCAGGGCGGCTACACCGTTGATGTGACTGCAAACGAAGCAGGCAAGATTTGCCATTCTGACCTTGCCGTCAATAACAATTGCACATTTGCTGTAATCAATATCCTTGTGGTTACTCAGCTGAAAAAGCACCATATCATTAATTTTCTGAATGACACCGTAAACTTCGGGAATAGTCTGTCTCATCAGCTCGCAGTCCCATTCCTCGAGCGCCTCAGGCATAACTGTGTGGTTTGTATAAGCAAATATTTTTTCGCAAAGAAGAAGTGCATTATCAAAGCCCATGTTCTGCTTAACGCAGATGTTTATAAATTCGGGAATTGCAAGCACGGGATGTGTATCGTTAAGCTGTATTTTAATCTTATTCTCAATATCGCTGAGGCCATATTCAGAGATGATGTTTTGAAGTGAAGCACTCACTAAAAAGTACTGTTGTCTGAGGCGTAGCTTCTTACCCTCCCAGGTGCTGTCATCGGGATAAAGGTATTCATATATTCTTTCCGCTTCACTCTCATGGCAATTAATTTTTTCACATTCATAGAGTCTGAGCTTATTGATACTTTTGAAATTATAACCTATAACAAAATAATCATAGGGCACTGCCTTGACTGAGTAATCAGCAAAATCCACCTGAACACTGCATTTGTCATTACGGACACCAAACGGATCAGGGCGCTTCTGCCAGTCATCAGCATATTCTGCCTGAGAGCCGTCTTCATTAATTTTTTGTCTGAAAAGACCGTATTTATATCTTATGCCGTAGCCGTCAAGCGGTATTTCGCAAGAAGCTGCCGAGTCAAGAAAGCACGCAGCAAGCCTTCCAAGACCTCCGTTTCCGAAGGCGTAATCTTCAATACAGCACAGCTCATTTAAGGAATGTCCCGCACTGCCGAGCGCTTCCTCTATCTGCTCTGTGCTTCTCATATTATAGAGATTCGATTCCAGAAGTCTGCCTATAAGATATTCGATAGAAAAATATGCTGCCCTCTTGCGCGCTTCATCAATTTTCTGGTGGTTACTGCATTTTTCATTCACATACTCACCTAAAACTGCATAAACCTCATCAGCAGATAGGCTTTCAAGGCTTTTGCCGAACTTCTGAACTGAAATTATTCTGAGTTTGTCTGCTAAAAGTGTTTCCATAAATTCATCACCGAAAATATTTTGCGCACAAAACAAAAAATTAACAGGTGAAAAATCTTCCACCTGTTAACTGTATGAATGTTAAATTATAACTCTTTCTTTTTCAGCGCGTTCTTTTCGCAGAATTGTTTCGTCTTCAAGAGGTGTTTCACACTCAAAAGAAAACTTCATCATAGGATGCTGAGTGGCTTCAATTAATTCGCCATCTTCGTTTCTGAGACTTTTTGCAATTATCTTAAAGGGCATTTTTCCCACTTCAAGTGCTTCAAGCTCATCGCCTTCGAAGAATCTGTTTCTCTGTGAGCAATAGGCAACACCGTTTTCCCAATGCTCAACAACTGCCATAACATCCCACTCACGGTTATAACCGCCCTTATAGCTGACATTTGCGTCATCGGCAGGGTCCCCGTAAAAGAAGCCTGTGCAATAGTCTCTGTAACTGATTTTGCGCATTTCATCAAGAATCCACTGAGCAGGCACATAATCGTCTGACGGATTTTCAAAATAACCGTCAATGGCTTTTCTGTATGCGTTGACAACGGCTGAAACATAATATGCCGACTTGGCTCTGCCCTCAATTTTAAAGGAAGTGATGCCTGCCTTTATCATCTCGGGAATGTGCTCTATCATGCACATATCTTTCGAGTTCATTATATAGGTACCGCCGTCGCCCTCATAAACCGGGAAATATTGCCCCGGACGTTTTTCTTCCATAAGTGCATATTTCCATCGGCAGGGCTGCGCACATTCGCCTCTGTTGGCATCTCTGCCCACAAGATAATTTGAAATAAGGCATCTGCCCGAAAATGAAACGCACATCGCACCGTGAACAAAGCATTCGATATCCATATCATCAGGGATATTCTTTCTGATTTCAGCAATTTCTTTCATGCTGAGTTCTCTTGCAGTGACGATTCTTTTTGCGCCCGAATTATAGAATGCATTGGCAGTGGCGTAATTGACAATTCCCGACTGAGTTGAAATATGAATTTCCATTTCGGGAACATATTTCTTAGCATATTCCAGCACACCGATATCTGATATTATCAGGGCATCAACACCTGCATCGCGTGCATTGATAAGAAAAGAGGGAAGCTCAGAAAGCTCATTGTTTCTCGGCAGCACATTACAGGTGAGATAAACCTTGACACCGTGACGGTGACAAAAATCAACTGCCAAAGGCAACTCTTCTTCACTGAAATTTGACGGAGCTGCCCTCATACCGAAGGTCTTTCCGCCGAGATAAACCGCATCGGCGCCGTATTTGACGGCAGCCTGCAGCCTTTCCATATCTCCTGCCGGGGCAAGAAGCTCCGGCTTTTTTATTGTTCCTGACATTAAATTACCTCATTTTATAAATACAGTTCTGTGTTGACCTGATGCTCATCCGCAGTTCTTGCAAGATAGATTTCACCACTGGGGCTGTGCATAAAGAAGTAATAATCTGTCTGTGAAGGATAAAGCGCAGCCTTTATTGCAGCAAGTCCGGGGTTACAGATAGGTCCGGGAGGAAGTCCCTGAATGCTGTAAGTGTTGTAGGTATCAATGTACAGCTCAAAATAGAAATCTGAGAAAAGATTATAAGGCTTGAGTGAAGTGATATAATCCTTAGTGGAGTTCATGTCAAGTGTGGGGAAGGTTGAAGCCTTATTAAGACGGTTATGAATAACACTTGAAACAACACCCATCTGTGATGTGTTTTTAGCTTCTCGCTGAATGATAGCGGCAATATTTATAATTTCGTCAATTGACATGCCAAGCTCTTTTATTCTTGCATCATATTCGCCAATCCACTTGTTTTCAAAGTTTGAGAAAAGCTTTTTAAGCACAGATGCAGGACTCTCATCAACAAAGAAATCATAGGTATCAGGGAAAAGATAACCTTCAGCTTTGAGATATCTGCTGGACTTCATATCAATTTCTTTGATGAACGAATAGTCGTCACCGATCATATCAAGGTTAGCATAAAGCTTCGAGGCACTGCAGACACCGTACTTCTCGATTTTTTCAAAAATCTGAGCTACAGTCCAGCCTTCGGGGAAGGTAAGACGCACGGTATCCTTTGAGCCCGAGCGCTTGACCATCATTGTTTCGATGTTATATTCAAGACCGTCATTGCTTTCAAGATAATAGATGCCGGGCTGATATTTCACAGTCTGATATTCTCTATACATAAGGAAAACATAGCAAAGAGTTCTCTGCCTGATAAAGCCTGCGTCGTCAAGCTTATTGAAAACATCAATAAACTCATCACCGTCTTCAACAGTGATATTTCTCGAAATGTTCTCGCCTTTATCAATAACGAGAATATCATTGAGCACACCCATAGCTATTGTGCATGCACTGACAGTTAAAATTGCAATGAAAAATGAGCAGACGCACACTGCAAGCAAGCCTTTTGTGAAATTATATCTTCTCTTGGCTCTCAGGCGCTGAAGCTGTTCGGGTGTGTATGCTTTTTTATTTGAGGAGGCTGTCTTTTTTCTTTTTGCAGGTTCAGCCTTAGCGGTATGTGTTTTAGCCGCAGCATCCACGGGGCGTTTTGCCTTTTCGGGAGCCTTTCTAACAGTTTTTGTCATACCTGTAAGCTTTTTCACCGGTGCAGATTTTTTGCCGCTGACAGGAACCTTTTTAGCTGAAGAAGCGGCAGCAGGTCTGCCTTCTGCCGATACAGGACGGCTGACAGGCTTTTTAACAGGCGCACTCTTTGCTGTGCCTGTGCTTATGGGCTTTGGTGCTTCGGGAGCAGCAGGCTGTTCAGGCATACCGAGAAAATCGTCAAAATCGTTGATATGCACCTCAAATTTCTTTTGGGTGTAACCTAAACCCTGGCTGGGTCTGACTGTGTTGGAATCAATATTTTCGCTGAAATCACCAAGTCCGTTTTTAGGGCTTTTTACTGAGTAAGGATTGCCGGACTGGGGCTTCTGACCACCGGGTGCAAAATCACTTCCGGCACTGCCGTTATTTTTTGAACCTTCTGAATAGAAACGATCAGACATATTATTCCTCCTTTATGTTAGTTTTATATATTTTTTTATCAGTTATGAGATAGTCAACCTTGCGGTCATATCCGTCAGTAGGTATCTCATCTATAAGACATTCATCAAAGCACAGACCGACACTCTTTCCCTTGAAGCAGCTGAGAAAACGATCATAATAACCTTTCCCGTACCCGATGCGATAACCGTCAGGATTGAATGCTATTCCCGGCACCACACAAAGAGTATGCCCGTTGCCGAAGCCTGCCTCGCAGTGCTCAGGCGGAGCCATAATGCCGTAGTGACCGACAAGCATTTCATCAAAGGAGCTGACAAAATAAAACTTCATATTGCCATCCTTATCCAAGCATTTCGGAAAAGCCACCTTTTTTGAATCGGCAAAGGACTGACTGATTATTTTTTCGGTTGAAACCTCACTGGAACACGAAGCATAAAGAAAAATGCTGTCACATGCCTTGTATATTTCACTTTTAATAAGCTTATCACAGATTATACCGCTGAGAACATCTCTTTCTTTAACAGCATTTCTGTTCAGCCTGCATATCTGTCTTAATATATCCTTTTTGCTGTTCATTGACACTGAATTGCACTTCTGATGCTTTCGGCAGCATCTCTGCCTTTTATTGCGGACACAATTTCAAGACCGAATTCTGTTGCAACACCGGCACCCTTTGCAGTAATAAAATTACCGTCAACAGCAACGAAGTTGCTGCTGATGAGTGCGCCCTCGAGCTCTTTTTCAAAGCCGGGATAAGCAATAGCTTCTCTGCCCTTGAGCAAGCCCTTGTGTCCGAGAATCTGAGGTGCAGCACAAATTGCGCAGACAAGTCTGTTTTCATTTGCGGCATAGTCAATTGCCTTCTGCACTTCAGCGTTTTCTTCAAGGTTAGTTGCTCCGGGAAGTCCGCCGGGAAGTATGATTCCCTCAAGCTTGTCGCCCAGTTCTATTTCATCAATTGTGCAGTCGGGAACAACTTTTATTCCGTGTCTGCCGTTAATTATATCGCCTGTTACGCCGACGGTTATAACCTCAACGCCTGCTCTTCTGAGCACGTCAACGGGAGCAATTGCTTCAAGCTCTTCAAAACCGTCTGCAAGAAAACAATAAATCATAACTTATCCTCCTTAATCAAGAGCTATATTCATATAAATTTCTTTGTTCTTGAGCTCATCATTAAAAATACAGAGCATTCCGTTTCTGATTTTCTCACATTCACCATAGGGTCTGTTAGAAAATATAGTTCTTTCTCCGCCGAGTGAGCTGAGAAAATTCTGAACACTTTCTTCACACTCAGAATCACCGATAAAGAATTCTTCACCGTCAATGTAATAGCTTTTCTCACCTGCACAAATGATTCTGTTATCAGAAAACTCAAGACAATCAAATGCATAACGAAGTCCGACGTCATCATAAACCAGCATATTGTCTGCCGAATTTCTGATTATGCAAAAATCTTCGGCTTTGTCAATTTCGTGATAAGCTCTGAGTGTAATACAGCTTCTGTTGGTAGTGTATTTGTATTTATACATAGACTCAACAAAACCGAATCTGCCGTAATAATCATAAAGACTGTCGCCTGCCGGCACAAGAGCAATAAAATCAAGATTTTCTTCGCGTGCGTATTCTATGCCCTCATCAATAAGTGCGGACATAAGTCCCTTTCCTCTGAAGGAAGGCAGGGTTGCCGCGGCATATAAATATCTGCCTTTATAGATTTTACCACCGTACTTTATACTGCACTTTAAAAGATAAAATGCACTGACAACTTCCTCTTTTTCTGTAAATGCAAAGCACTCACCTGAGAAATAGGCCTCCTTAAAGAAAAGCCTTATATATTCTTCATCGTCGCCGAAAACCTCTTTCCAGAGCTTTATAAGTGACGGAATGTGTTTTTCATCTGCTTTAATGAGCATTTTTCAGCTTAGCCTCATATTTTTCTGCAAGAATGGCGGGATAGTAGCTCAGCTTTGCTTTTCTGAGATTTTCAGCACCCGTGTCATCCTCACGATTAATATATTTATAACCTGACAGTTCATTTCTGACGAACTGCTGATTAATCATGGGATATGCTCCTCTTATATCGGAAAAAGCCTTTTCAATGTGAACACAGAACATTTCATCTGTCATTCTTTCACCCATTGTGTATGCAATAACCTTGCCGTCAGCGCGTAAAAGTCCGCCCACATATCCAAGCTCTTCATAGTTATCAAAAACGCGTTCGATAATTTTAAGCTCAGCTTCAAGCTCATCTTTATATTCCTCGAGAGCAGTTTCAAGCCAGCGCTTGCTCATTTCAAGGCACTCGGAAATATTTTCCCTTGTTATCCTTTCATAGCTCCAATTGTTATTTCTCATAAAAAAGGAAATATGGTTGCGCTTGGGCTGATATTTTTTTCCGCTGAGATTAATAAGATCATCACTGCTGTAAATATAGTCGAAGGTGTCGCGCTGAAGGAAAATTTCAAGCTTGTGTGAAAAATGCTTTGAAATAAGCTCTGCAGATTCAGGAGAAATGCCGAACAGCTCAAACTCTCTGCCGTCTTTTTCAGCATCGCTGAGAATGAACTCAATTGCCTTTTCCAAATCACCCTTGCCTATGGGGCAACAGTACATAACATAGTCACCGTCAACGCACTTTGTGACAAGGCATCCGGCAATATTGCCGACCTGAATTTCCATTTTAGCACCGTATGAGAAAATGTTGCCGAAGGGATATTCACAGGTAAAAAACGGCACATCTGAAAGTATTTCGTTAATCCACTGCTTATCCTCAAGGCTAACCGTGTGTAATTCAGTCATTGTCTAAAAGTTCCCTTTCTGCTATGCGGCAGACCTCAGAAGATATTTCATCAATAGTGAGAGGCTCACCGTTTCTGCCACAGATAACTCTGTGCCAGCCTAATTTTTCAGCAGCATAAACTGCGGCCTCGTGACACGCAAAAAGATATTCAACATCTCTTTCGTGCACGTCTTTTTTATTTTCGTCACCTTTATAACGTTTTAACAGAAGTTTCTGCGAAATATCCACAGGCATATCAAGGAATATAACGCAGTCAGGCTCAGGAATTCCGAGCTTGTTATATTCAAATTCAAAGAGCCACTGCAGATATTCATCCCACTTTTCTTTAGGAAGCTTTGTCATCTGGTGACAGGCGTTTGAGGTTGTATATCTGTTTGCAACAACTATTTTATCGCTCTCATATTCCTTCTGCCAGAATTTTTTATAGCTGGCAAATCTGTCAACGGCATAAAAAGTGGATGCGGCATAGGCATTGACATCATCGGGCTTGTCACCTAATTCGCCCCCGAGATACATCTTGACAAGTGTGCTTGATGCATCTGAATAAAAGGGCAGATCAAGTGTATATGTTGCACAGCCCTGACTGCCAAGAAAGTTTTTCAGAATTTCAGCCTGAGTCGCCTTTCCGCTTCCGTCAAGGCCGTCAATAACTATCATTTTACCCATAAGGCACCTCTGAATCAGTATGTCATGATAACGGCGAAAACCTTGAGAGTTTCATCCGTATTGTTAGCTATCGAGTGCTCTTCACCGCCAAGACAGACACAGCTGTCACCTGCATAGAGAGTTTCAGTTCTGCCGTTGTCGTTATATGTGGCTGTACCTTCAATAATGTAAAAAACTTCTTCTTCATTTTCGTGAACATGAGCACCAATGCTGCAGCCGCTTTCAAGAGTAATAACTCCGATAAGACGGCTTTTGCCCTTGTATTCACCGGCATCAAGAATATCGGTGATTTTAACGGTACCGTCACCGCCACGCATATTGACTCTTTCTGTTGTTTTCATTTCGCTGCTTCTTTTTATCATCGCATAATACCCCTATTATTATATTCTTCGTCATTATAGCAAGAATTGTTAAATTTATCAATGTTTTTTCCTTAAAAAGTTCTTACAAAATTATGATATTGAGCTAATTTAAAGTTTTAATTGACAAAAAGCAAGTTTAATATTAGAATATTTAAGAAGAAAACTATTCTGGAGTGAAAAATTATGAATAAATACGGAGCTTTTGTTATAGGATATTCCAATGTGGGTCAGGAGGTCTGTGCTGCTTCAGGCAGAATTTCCACACAGAACGGAACTGCCCTAGAAATTTTTGAAAGAAGCCACGATGAAGAAAAAAACACAAACCTTATCGGCAAGGTTACAAAATCAGGTCACACTTCAACTATTGAGCACATTTTCTTTAACCTCGCTTTTGAAAATGTGAGTGTTGTTGTGGAGCAGTTTATGATTGAATTCCGACTTGCATCATTCACTGTCAAATCACGCCGTTATGTTGACTTTTCTGATTGCGGATATCTTGTGCCCGATTTTGACAATACTGAAGATAAAGCAAGGTACACTGCCGTTATGGATAAGCTTTTCGGTGCATACTGCACTCTTACAGACAAGGGAATTCCTAAGGAGGATGCCCGTTTTGTGCTGCCCTATTGCTTCTATTCAAATTTCTTCTGCTCACTCGGCGGCAGAGAGCTTATAAATGTGCTCAACGCAATGATTTACGGCAGAGGCAGAAAAATCAAAGAAATTTATGAAATCGGTCTCTCACTTCTTGAGCAGTGCAAAAAGATTGCACCGGGTCTTTTCATCGACTTTGAGCTTAAGGGTCAGAAATATAATGACGAGCTCGATTACGGCTTTGCATATGATGATGAAAAATCATCTGACGAACTTTGTGAAATTCTTGCATATACTCCCGACGGTGAAACAAATGCTGCAAAGTGTGCCCTCATTGAAGCAGGATACTCCCCCGCTGCTGTGGAAAGAATCACTGCCGACAAGGATAATGTTTCAGCTATTCTTAAAAAGCTTGCAGCTTCATCCAGACCGAGAGCACTTGAAAGCTACACATGCACAGTTAAATTCAACAAGGTATCACTTGCTTGTCTGACTCACTTTGCAAGACACAGAATCCAGAGCATATGCATCCCCAACCTTATGAAGGCTGACAGAGATTCATATGTTATCCCTGACACAGTTAAAGCAGATGCTGAGGCACTGCCAGTTTATGAAGGAGCTTTCGCTGAAATGAAAGAGCTTTTTGCTGAGTTTAAAGCAAAGGGATATGATGATAATGTTCTTATTTACTGTGTGCTCAGCGGCAACACTGTTGACATAGTAACAACAATGAATGCCCGCGAAATGCTTCTTTTCTTCAGACTTCGTTCATGCACAAGAGCTCAGTGGGAAATTCAGCTGTTCGCCAACGATTTCCTTAAGAAGCTCCGTAAGATTTCACCTGCACTCTTCTCACTTTACGGACCGAGCTGTTATGTTCACGGCGCTTGTCCCGAAGGCAGAATGACCTGTGGCAGAGCAGCAGAAATCAAAGAAATTTTCAGCAAAATGTAATTTAACTATATTAAAATCCCACCGGCCGACGG
>JAZNUW010000133.1:0-1848 GCA_045592465.1 Acutalibacteraceae bacterium
ATCACGGGAAGTGTCGGCGGCTCCATTAAAATCGCGCTGCGATTTTACGGCAAAGCTTTTGCCGAGCCGGACGAAGTCCGGCTATGGAGCCGCCGGCTGCCCTCTTGCATAAAATGAAAAGCGGCAGGTTTAAGCCCGCCGCTTTGGTTTTATTAATAATGATATGCTCCGCAACCCTCGCAGATCTGATTTTTCTTAAAGAGTTTCTGGAAGAAGAGAATGAAGTTGAAGAAAAACTTTGCTATACCCTCCTTATGGCAGTTACAGGAGCAGTTTTCTGTCGGATCCTGAGGTTGTTCAGGCTGAGGCGGTGTCATATCAAATGAACACATATCACATTTATAATCAGCATTACTGTCAACATGGTCAATAATCGGCAATGTATTTGTCTGAATGTCAAAACATTCTTTACATATCTTAATTGATATGCCGGCTTCAGCGCAGGAAGGAGCTATAATTGTCTGCCATTCAGCTTGATAGTTGTGACCCTTCGCAGGAATAACGGTTGCTTCAGTGAGAACAGCTTTACATATTGAACAGGCTACACCTTCTTTATTTCCGGGTTCTGTGCAGGTGGCAGGCTTTGCAGGGATAGTTATTTTCAAATGACCCAAGGGAGCGATTTTCCGAGTTTCAACATAACCGCAAACTAAGCATGTTCTCTTTGCCTGACCGTCTTCTGTGCAAGTTGGCTCGATATAAAAGCTCCACTTTTCAGAATAAGTGTGCTCACCTTTTTCCGGTACACTATCCGTTGCATCGCAATACTTACACTTAGCAATTTTCAAACCATCAATTATGCAATTTGCATTGCCGTCAGAGATATAGTTATCAAATATATGACCAAATTCACATGGGTCGTAGTCACAACAACCCACAAACTCAAAATCAACTATATTGTTACAATCAAAGCTTATATCCGCAGTATATACAACTCCGCTAAATGAAAGTTTAAGATCTGTAACAGTGATATCAATATTCATATCATATTTCATATTCTCTATCTCACCTGTTACCTTATTGACAGAAACAGTCAGTGAGCTGTCGTGATAGCGTTGGGCAAAAGAACCGTATTCTATTCTTAGTTCTTCTCCACTGTTATTAATAGCACTGAATGCACCAGAAATAATTGAGTCTGTGAGAATATCGAAAACCTTGCCGTGACGGGTGTTTATGCCTGAGGGCGGCAGATATGTAAAGCTTTCCTCCTCAAGGGTCAGCTTAAGGTCATAGATGTATGAGCCTCTGTCTATAACAAGCACGCTCTTTATGTCACCTGATTCAAGACCGTCCACAATTGTCATATACTGACCTCCGACGGGCACGTTAGCCACATATTTTTCTAACTGTGCATTCGAAGTTGAATCGATAGATTCTTGATAGATACTTCTGGGTGTAACAAAATCTCGAAACATGCTATAAATGTCGTCCTTGCTCAGTGCATTGCCGAAGGTACCCTTGCCTGTGAGTGTGAAATCTGAGAAGGTTGATGCATCGTTGCGATAAAAGCCCGGCAGATTTGCGCTGGTCTTAACCGAGTCAGCATTTTCCTTAAGCAGCTGGAAGAGCTGCATTTTTGTGCCTGTGGGGCCTGTGAAGCTGCCTGAGGTGAACCAGACCTCCTTATAGTTGACAGTGTCGGTTGTTGTCATAACCACAACACTTGCGTAGCCTGACTTTTTAAAGGTAACTGTGCCGTCTGAATCAACCTCTGCCACATCCTCATTCTTTGATGCATAAAGAATCTTTTCGCCGTCACCTGCAGGCTTGAGTGAAGCATTTATCTGATAGGTACGACCCGGCTGACATCCCTGGAAATAATCCTTTTCAATTTCCACAACGCCTCTG
>JAZNUW010000134.1:0-30425 GCA_045592465.1 Acutalibacteraceae bacterium
CTCGGAGATCATGCCCTCGTCAACGAGGTCGCACGCGATCTTGAGAGCAGCCTTAGCAGTTCTCTTACCGTTACGGGTCTGAAGCATGTAAAGCTTGCCGTCCTCAACGGTGAACTCCATATCCTGCATGTCTCTGTAGTGATCTTCAAGAATTGCACAAACCTTATTGAACTCCTCGAAAGCCTCGGGGAACTTATTAGCCATCTCTGCGATCGGCATGGGAGTACGAACGCCTGCAACAACGTCCTCACCCTGAGCGTTTACAAGGAACTCACCCATAAGCTTCTTTTCACCTGTTGCGGGGTCACGGGTAAATGCAACACCGGTACCACAGTTATCACCCATGTTACCGAAAGCCATCATCTGTACGTTAACAGCGGTACCCCAGGAATACGGAATATCGTTGTCACGACGGTAAACGTTTGCACGGGGGTTGTCCCATGAACGGAAAACAGCCTTAACAGCGCCCATAAGCTGCTCTTTGGGATCTGTGGGGAAGTCTTCGCCGATCTTTGCTTTATATTCTGCTTTGAACTGTTCTGCGAGTTCCTTGAGGTCGTCAGCTGTAAGCTCAACGTCCTGAGTAACGCCTCTTTCTTCCTTCATCTTGTCGATGAGTTCTTCGAAGTATTTCTTACCTACTTCCATAACTACGTCTGAATACATCTGAATGAATCTTCTGTAGCAGTCGTAAGCCCATCTTGCGTTACCTGATTTCTTAGCCATAACTTCAACAACGTCTTCGTTAAGACCAAGGTTAAGAATTGTATCCATCATACCGGGCATTGATGCGCGGGCACCTGAACGAACTGATACGAGAAGGGGTCTCTCGAGGTCGCCGAACTTCTTGCCGGTGATTTCTTCCATCTTTTCGATGTTTTCCATGATCTCAGCAACGATTTCATCGTTGATCTTGCGACCATCTTCATAATACTGTGTACATGCTTCAGTTGTGATTGTGAAGCCCTGGGGAACGGGAAGGCCGAGGTTTGTCATTTCAGCGAGGTTTGCACCCTTACCGCCGAGAAGTTCTCTCATGCTGCCGTTGCCTTCTTTGAAAAGGTATACCCATTTCTTGGACATTGGAATCTCCTCCTAGATAAACAATAGATTTTTTCGGGAATTTATCCACTTATAGATATAATTCCCATTACTACAGATTTTACCAAAAACACTCAAAAAAATCTATTGTTTTTTTACATATAGATTTAGCGAATAATTTGTCATTTTTGTCAAAATTTCATAGTGATTGAACACAATTTTTCTTCGGATTAAATATTGTGTTAAATTTTGCTCTTTTTTATGGAAATTAAACTTTATATATGATAGAATGTTACAATGCAATAAAAGACTTGCATTCAACTCTATTCTTTGCAGAAAGGAAGTTCTCTATGAAAAAGCTTATTTGCTTATGCCTGGCATCTGTTACTCTTCTGACATGCCTTACTGCCTGCGCAGGAAAGAGCGAAGAAGAAACCACAGGCTCAGATATAAAGGTCATTGATTTTGACACAACCCGCAAGCAGGAAGAAACCACAAAAATCGACAAAAATAAAAATTATAAAATCACTGTTCCCGACGATATGATTTCAATCGACTTTGAAGGCTCACTTCAGGACTATGCCGATACATACGGCTATGAAATAGTTGAGCAGGAAGACGGCAACACAACCTTAAAAATGGACGGTATGGAGTATGCCCTTCTTCTCTCTCGTGTGGGAATGAAAACTATAAGAGAAATCGGCAGCATAATTGACTCCGGTGACTTCCCCTATGCCGTTAAAACAGGCGACTATGCAAGGGATTTCAGCTATATTCTTATGCTCGTTGACGGCAAAAAGTTCAAAAAAGCCAACGACAAGGATATGTTTATGCTTCTCTTATCACAGTGCGGACTTTATTATCAGTGCCACAGCAATCCCGAAGCACCCAAGTGCGAAATTGTTATCGCTGACAGCGAAAGCGGTAAGGTCCTCGAAAGAAAAACATACACCAACTAATGCATCAGACGAAAGGTTATCGGTGATATAGAAATGAGTTTTATTGAATTTGACCGTGTTTACAGAAGATATCAGGCGGGTGAAGTTTCAATTGCAGCCGTTGACGGTGTTTCATTCAAGGTTGAAAAAGGCGAATTCTGCCTTATTGTCGGCACCAGCGGTGCCGGTAAATCAACAGTGCTGAATATTCTGGGCGGCATGGATAGCTGCGATGACGGCAGTGTACGTGTAGCAGGCAAGCCCATCAACAACCTTTCAAAAGAGCAGCTTGTTGATTACAGACGTTATGACGTGGGCTTCATTTTTCAGTTTTATAACCTGGTGCCAAACCTCACGGCTCTTGAAAACGTTGAGCTGGCAACCCAGATGTGCAAAAAGCCCATAAGCGCAAAAAGTATTCTTGCAAGAGTGGGTCTTAAAGACAGAATGGATAACTTCCCCTCTCAGCTTTCAGGCGGTGAGCAGCAGAGAGTTTCAATAGCAAGAGCCCTTGCAAAAAATCCGAAAATTCTGCTTTGCGACGAGCCTACAGGTGCTCTTGATTACCGCACAAGCAAGCAGATTCTCAGTCTGCTTCATAAAACCTGCCGCGACACAGGCACAACCGTTGTTGTTATCACCCATAACCAGGCTTTAGCCGCTATGGCAGACAGAATCATCACCATGCGCTCAGGCAAGGTTGTGCAGATTGCTGTCAATGACAATCCCATCCCTGTTGAAAGGCTGGAGTGGTAATGAAAAAAAAGATAAAGATAAACAAGGTTCTCGTCACGGACGCCTTGCGTACTGTTGAGAAGACCCAGTCCCGCTTTATTTCGATTATTGCAATCGTTGCGCTGGGTATAAGCTTCTTTGCAGGTATGAACGCAACGGCACCCGATATGTATGAAACCGTTGAAAAATATATAAGTGACACAAATGCTGCCGATATACAGATAATATCAACAGCAGGTCTGACTGACGATGATGTCGCCGTTATAAAATCCATAGGCGGCGTTGAGAATGCCGTTGGTGAAAAGTTTGTTGACGGCGTTGTCAAGGTCAACGGTACCCCTATAAGTGACACAGACGGCTCAGAAATGACAATACGCGCCCTGCCCCTCGACCTGAACAAGCTGGCCAACACCTCGGCAGGCATCCCGGATTCGAGCTTTATGAACCGCCCTCAGCTGATAGAGGGCTCCTGGCCCACATCGGCAAACCAGTGTCTTGTTGACAGCAGTACCCTTTCAACTCCCGATGAGTTTGAAATCGGCTCAGTTCTCACCATTGAAGGTGAAAACAAGGATATGACCGAATCCCTGCAGAATCAGCAGTTCACCATAGTCGGCATCATCCGCACACCTCTTTATATTTCCTATGAAAGAGGTAACACCACAATAGGCACCGGCAAGCTCGGCACCTTCGTCTATATTCCTTCAGACAACTTCCTTGATAACTATTACTCAGCTATGTACATAAAGCTGCAGGGCAGTGAAAATTATGACCCCTACTCCAAGGAATATGACAGCTTTGTTGAGCAGTACGTTTCATATATTGAATCAATTGCCCCTGAAATGCTTCAGAACAGAGTCAGTGCACTCAAGATTGAATATTCTGCAAAGGTTGCAGAAAGCGAAATCGAGTACGCGAAGGCAAAGGCGGATATCGAGGCACAGCTTGCTGCCGCCGAGGAGCAGATGTATGAGATTCTTGATATGGCCGAACACGGTCAGCAAAGACTTCTCGAATTTAAGCAGCAATATAACGAAGCTGCAGAAAAAGCAGCCAATGCCATAGACTCAGGCAAGCTTGAGCATTCCACACAGTATGCTCAGTGGCAGGCAAAGAGAAACGAATATCAGAAGACAAAAGAAATGCTCAAGCAATATGAAAATGCCGAGCAGCAATATAACAATGCAGTGACCGAATATAACGTTGCAAAAATGCAGGTTGATTCAATGGCATCAACCGTTGATTACCTCAGCGACCTTGTTGTTGCAACGCGCTCTGCTCTGGACAACTTCAACAACACCCAGAGCGGCGGCGTGCAGGGTATGATAGACCGTCTGCAGCAGTCGGGCCTTGTGGGCGAAGAGGTTGACCAGATTATAAGCACCATCAACTCGGCAACTGCCGTGGGTACTGCAAAAGAAATGGCAGCATATATGGAGCCTCAGCTTCAGCAGCTCGAGGTCAAGCTCGCTTCAGCAAAGCAGGACCTTGCAAATGCTCAGACTACTCTGGCACAGAAAAAGGTCGAGCTTGATCAGGCAGGCCAGATGGTTCAGCAGCTCAAGCAGATTGAAGCTCAGATGGAAACCGCTGAAGCACAGCTTAACGAAGCAGAAAAGCAGCTCACAGATGCAGGCTATAACATTCAGTTCAGTGAGCTTGAGGTTCTTTCAAAGCTCAGCGATATGAAAAACCAGATCAATGCCTACGAAACGGCCTATGCAATGGCTAAAGAAAAGGCAGGCACCATCAAAGAAGAGTTTGAAGCAGCAAAAAGAGAAGCTGAATCCAAACTTGAAAGCGCAAGACTTCAGCTTGAAGATGCAAAGCAGTTCCTGCTCAATCTCGACGATGCCAAATGGATGGTTTCAGACAGAAAGGACTCACTTCTCGGCTTTGAAGCTTACGGTCAGACGGCAAAGAGAACTGCTGCTCTTTCAAAGATTTTCCCCTGGTTCTTCTTCCTTGTGGCAGCTATGGTATGCCTTAACACAATGACACGAATGGTTGAAGAAGACAGAACAAGACTCGGTACCTTCAAGGCTTTGGGTCTGACTGACCTTGAGATAATTTCAAAATATCTCATCTATGCCTTCCTCGCATCAATTATAGGCAGTGTGGCAGGCTCCTTCCTGGGCTTCGCCTTCTTCCCGTCGGCGGTGACTACGGCATACGGAATACTTTTCGATATGCCATCAGTTATCATCAGATACCGCCTCGGATATGCTCTGCCCGGCATAATTATTTCAATAGGCTCCACAGTTCTTGCCACATATTACACCTGCTATAAGAGCCTTGCAGTTGTTCCCGCAACACTGATGAAGGCAAAGGCGCCTAAGGGCGGCAAGAAAATTGCTCTTGAAAATATCCCGGCACTGTGGGAAAAGCTTTCCTTCACATGGAAGGTTACAATGAGAAACGTTTTCAGAAATATGAAGCGTTTTGTTATGGCAACCATGGGTGTTGCCGGCTGCACGGCTATGCTTCTTGCAGCCTTTGGTCTTAACGACTCTATCAACGCAACTCTTGACAATCAGTTTGAAAACGACGACAGAGTCTGGAGCTATGATATGCAGATTGTTCTCAACGGCTCCTTTGACACAACCCTTGAAAAGTGTGAGGCTTATGACATTGTCAGAAATAATCCTCTGGTGAGCACGGCAAATCTCAGCTATATGAAGGTGTTCAACACAACCTCACCTGATGCAGACGAGGATGTTGAAACCTATCTGCTTGTTCCCGACGATTCGGTTGCTCTGGGCAATTACATCAACCTTCACGAAAGAGGCAAGGAAACAAAGCATATCCTTTCTGATAACGGTGCAATCATAACCGAAAAGCTTTCAAGTCAGCTCAAGCTTAAGCCCGGCGACTATATCACACTCAAGGTTGACAACAAAAACAGTGTTCAGATTCCCGTTGCGGCTATAACTGAAAACTATGCTTTCCATTATGTTTATCTTTCAAAGAATCTCTATTCGTCTATTTTCGGCGCAAACCCGAAATATAATTACATCACAGCAAACCTTGCTATCGAAAACATAACAGATGAGCAGAAGGTCACTCTTGCGAAGGAGCTTATGGATGAGTACGAAATCAGTGCCGTTGCCTTCACAGATCAGATAAAAGGCTCATTCGTCAACATTATGGATGCTATGAACTATATAGTTATCATCCTTATAGTCTGTGCAGGTCTGCTTGCATTTATCGTTCTTTATAATCTTTCTATCATCAACATCACTGAGCGAATCAAGGAAATTGCAACACTCAAGGTTCTGGGCTTTGATGACGGTGAGGTTTCAGCCTATATCTTCCGTGAAAATGTCATTCTCACAATTATAGGTGTTCTGGAAGGTCTGCTTGTAGGCTTCCTGCTTCACAAATGGGTTATCATTATTGCCGAGGTTGACATAATCATGTTCGGCAGAGAGCTGGAAATTCCCAGTTATCTTTATGCAATTGCCCTTGCCTTCGGCTTCTCAATGTTTGTTAACGTTGTGCTTCACAAAAAGCTGCAGAAGGTTGATATGGTAGAATCGCTTAAATCAATAGAATAAGGTCGTGAAAATATGCCACTTGTAAACATGAAAACTCTGCTGCTTGACGCTCAGAAAGGCGGCTATGCAGTGGGCTCATTCTCCATAGCCAACATGGAAATGATTCTCGGAGTTATCAAGGCTGCCGAAGAAACAAAATCACCTATTATTCTTCAGATTGCCGAGGTACGCCTCAATCACTCCCCTCTTCACATAATCGGCCCGGCCATGATAGCTGCAGCAAAGGGCGCAAAGGTGCCTGTTGCAGTGCACCTTGACCACGGCACCACGTTAGAATGCATAAAGCAGGCTCTTGAGCTTGGCTTCACCAGTGTTATGTTTGACGGCTCACATCTGCCGATTGAAGAAAACATTGCCATGACAAAAAAGGTTATTGAAATGGCAAAGCCCTACGGCGCTGCAGTTGAGGCAGAAATAGGCTGTGTGGGCGGCAGTGAAGACGGCAGTGTTGATATTGCCATGAGATGCACATCTCCTGAGCAGGCAAAGCTCTTCTATGCCGAAACAGATGTTGACGCTTTAGCTATTGCAATAGGCAACGCCCACGGCTTTTATAAAGAAGCCCCTAAGCTTCGTTTTGATATTCTTGAAAATGTCAGAGACACCGTTGACGTACCCCTTGTTCTTCACGGCGGCACAGGCATTGAGCCTGAGGATTTCATCCGTTGCCACCAGAGCGGTATAAAGAAAATAAATATTGCAACGGCAACCTTTGCTAGTGTTGAAAAACAAGTGCGAAAAGATTATAATGATAATAAAATAGGCGGATACTACGACCTTCATCAGAGCGAAATTGAAGGTGCGTACCGCAATGCGAAAGCCCACATGGAAATATTTTATTCTGTGGGCAAAGCAGAATAATCAACGCGTTTTTGATTCTTTTTCCGCGGCGGAAAAAAGAATGCCTGCCCGGCGAGGGCAAATGAATTGAAGCTTCGCTTCATGAATCGGCTTTGCCATGGATTGCACCGAAGGTGCATTAAAGATAGAAAGGAAAATCTTTTATGAAATACGTAGAATTTGACCAGAGCAAACCCCTTGACGTTATCCCCATTGGCAGAGTTGCCATCGACTTCAACCCCACCGATATGAACCGTCCCCTGAGCGAAAGCTGCAACTTTAACAAATATGTTGGCGGCTCACCTGCAAATATTGCAGTAGGTCTTGCAAGACTCGGCAAAAAGGTCGGCTTCATCGGCAAGGTTTCAGATGACCAGCACGGCGACTTTGTTGTTGACTACTTCAAAAAAGACGGCATCGACACCTCAAACATTTTCAGAGCTAAAAACGGTGAGAAAATCGGTCTTACCTTCACCGAAATCAAGAGTCCCTCAGAAAGCAGTATCCTTATGTACCGTGACTGCATCGCTGACCTTATGCTCGAGCCCGAAGAAGTCAGCGAAGAATACATAGCATCAGCTAAGGCTATTGTTATTTCAGGCACAGCGCTTTCAATGAGTCCCTCAAGAGATGCTGCTCTCAAGGCTATGATGCTGGCAAAGAAAAACAATGTTGTTGTTATCTTCGACATTGACTACAGACCCTACACCTGGAAAAACAAGGATGAAATTTCCGTTTATTATCAGATGGTTGCCCGCAACGCTGACATCATCCTCGGCTCAAGAGAGGAATATGACCTGACAGAGGCTATCACAGGTGTTTGCAAAACTGACGAAGAAAGTGCAAAGCTCTGGCATTCCTACGGTGCTAAGATTGTTATCATCAAGCACGGCAAGGACGGCTCAACTGCTTACACAAACGACGGCAAGAGCTACTCCATCAAACCCTTCCCCGTTAAGGCAATGAAAGGCTTCGGCGGCGGCGACGGCTATGCAAGTGCATTTATCCGCTGTCTGCTTGAAGGCTGGGAAATGATTGACGCTCTCGAGTTCGGTACTGCTTCAGCTTCCATGCTTATTTCAGCTCACTCCTGCAGTGCAGCAATGCCCAGCGTTGAAGCTATTGAAGAATTCATCAAGGAAGAAAAGGCTATCTACGGCGAAATGGTAGCAAGAGCATAACTAAAAAGCATCAACGCATTTTTGGTATTTTACGTAAGTATAAAGGTTCTTGAGTGCAAAGCACGAAAGGTTCTTACTTTTTGTGCGGCAGCAAAAAGCATTCCTCTTGCGGTTCCCAAAATTCATAACGTCTTGGGGCGCCTATGAATTTTGACCGCTGCGCCATCCTCACTTCGCTTCATCCGCCACTGGCGGCGCTTCAGTGACGATGCCTGTCCGGCGAGGACAACAAAAAAAGATAAGCGGTAGGCACAAAACCTACCGCTTTATTTTATATCGCTCGCCGCGTGGCATTGCTTTTCTTGAAAGAAAAGTAATCAAAAGAACTTTGCTTATTCTGCGGGTGAAAACTCACCTATTCGGCAGAGTACGGCGCAATTCTGCACTTTGCACTTTGCATTTTGCATTTAAATAAGACCCTGTGCCATCATTGCTTCAGCAACCTTAATGAAGCCTGCAATGTTTGCACCTGCAACAAGGTTATATCCGAGACCGTATTCTTCAGCAGCCTTTGCTGAGTTGTCGTGGATATCCTTCATGATTCTCTTGAGCTTTTCGTCAACCTCTTCAGCTGTCCAGCTGTATCTCATTGAGTTCTGGCTCATTTCAAGAGCTGAAACTGCAACACCGCCGGCGTTGACTGCCTTTGAGGGAGCAACAACCTTGCAGTTATCCATAAGGTAAACAAGAGCCTTGTTTGTTGTGGGCATGTTTGCAACCTCAATGTAATACTGAACACCGTTTGCCACAAGCTTAGCAGCCTCATTCATGCCGATTTCATTCTGAGTTGCGCAAGGCATTGCAACATCAACCTTAACACCCCAGGGCTTTTCACCGGGGAAGAACTGTGCACCAAACTTGTCAGCATAGTCCTGAACCTTGTCACGGCCGCTTGCACGCATTTCAAGCATATAGTCGATTTTTTCCTTTGTACTGATGCCGTCTGCATCATAAACATATCCGTCAGGGCCTGAAATGGTAACTACCTTACCGCCAAGCTCTGTAATTTTCTGAACTGCACCCCATGCAACATTACCGAAACCTGAAATTGCAACTGTTTTGCCTTCAATTGTTTCACCGAAATGCTTAAGCACTTCGCAAAGATAATATGTTGCACCGAAGCCTGTTGCCTCAGGACGGATAAGTGAGCCGCCGTAGGAAAGGCCCTTACCTGTGAGCACACCGTTTTCAAATGCGCCTCTGATGCGTCTGTATTGACCGTAGAGGTAGCCGATTTCTCTGCCGCCGACACCGATGTCACCTGCAGGTACGTCAATGTCAGGACCGATATGTCTGTAAAGCTCTGTCATGAAGGCCTGACAGAAGCGAAGGATTTCTGCATCGCTCTTGCCTCTGGGGTCGAAGTCACTGCCGCCCTTTGCACCGCCGATAGGAAGACCTGTAAGGCTGTTTTTAAAGGTCTGCTCAAAGCCGAGGAACTTCATAATGCCGATGTAAACTGAGGGATGGAAACGAAGACCGCCCTTAAAAGGACCGATAGCACCGTTGAACTGCACTCTGTAACCGGTGTTTACCTGCACCTTACCGTTATCGTCAACCCATGTTACTCTGAAGGTTACCTGTCTTTCAGGCTCAACCATTCTTTCGAGAAGAGCTGCCTTCTCATATTCGGGATGCTGCTCAACAACGGGTCTGACTGACTCGAGCACCTCTGTAACGGTCTGAACAAATTCAGGTTCGTTAGGATACTTCTTGGCAACAGCATCAATTACGTTCTTTACATAACTCATTTTTATACTCCTTTACCCTTATACAGGGTTGTAAAATAGCTTAATGATATTCACACATTAAAGTGATAAAAAACATTTTATACCCTTGGCATTAATCTTGTCAAGAAAAAAACACTTTCAAATTGAGATTTTGTAAAAAAAGATGAATTATTTTCAACCTGCATATATTATTTTTATGACATTTAACAGTGAAATATACATTTAAAAGCAGCAAAATCCCCGTACTCTGCCGTATCGGGGATTCGCTTATAATATATGCTGATTTCCGTCTGTCGGGCTTACCACATTGTGTCTTTGGCATTGCCTTGCTCAGCACTGACAGGCGCGGTGATATATTTATAAATATCCTTGAGTCTGCTCACACTACCGTCTTTTTCCACAATGCTGACACTGTATTTATAGTCCTGATAACAAACAAGTCTGTTTTCCTTGGTGATTTCAAAAAGCTCGTAATCGGCAATTCCTGCAACCTCAAAGGTTTCCTTTCCGTCATAGAAAACTGCTGTGCCTGCTCCCTCTTGAGAATTTTCATCAGAAGCCGGATAGACCATAAGCATATCATCTGTCACCTGTATGCTGTATCCGGAAATATCCATAACCTTTTTGCCGTCACAATAAACCGTGCTGTATTCATCACTATCGGATATTGTTATGAATCTTCCGTTGATAAGATAGCAGATTTCCATATTTGAGGGGAGATTTTCGCACACAGTTTTAAGCTCTGCCTTCTGAGGCTTTTCAAGATTCATCGAATAATAGCTGTGTTCCCATATGTCATCTTCATTTATTGCCTTTGTGCTGAAATATATAACATTGTTTTCCTTGTCATAAACATAGCTGCTTAAATCTTTTATTGTGACCTCGCAGACAGCCTCTTTATCTTTTACGACTACAGCTCTGCCCTGCTTTATAATTGTGTCATATATATATGTTCCGATGTTGGTCGGATGAATATCCTGCTTAACCAATTCGGACATTTTGATTTTTCCCTCTGCAGTGCAGTGAACCGTCACTCCTGTGTCCACGGTATTCACACTATCACTGTATGTATATATAACGTCTTCAAGCAGAACAGTTTTTTCTTTGCCTTCATAACGATAAAATCTGTGTGTGGTCAGTTTTTCGCTTCTGAGCACACCTTCGCATCTCTGCTTTATTTTTTTCTCTTTTTCGGTGAGAGCTTTTCCCTTGAGGTCATCTTCAACAAAATCTTCAAGGCTGACTTCTCTGCCCCACTCGCAGAAATATCCCTTGTCATAAGAAATATATGTGCCGGAGCCGTCATAGATATTTTCAGTTAAAACAATCTTTTCACCGTTACAATATTTAACAATAGCACCGTCTCTGTGATAAATCATTTCACTGCAGTCCGAATTGCAATCATATATCGCATTGATATTTTCATCCACAAGCTCAGGCTCCTTGCCTTCAGATAAAAGATATATGCATGCATCTGCTGTTTCACAGAAAATAGTTTTCGCATCATCAGACGCAACAAAGTCTATGCAGTTTTCAGCAATCGGCTCTCTGCCCTGTGAACTGAATCTGTAAATTACTTTTTCCGAAGCATCAAGATAAACAATTTCACTGAAATCCTCATTATATGCATAGCCGTCTACTGTTTCGGCAATGCTTGTAAGCTCATCCTTTTCGATATCATAAAGCATAAGCTCATAGACATAAAAGAAATCGTCATCATCTCTCATATTGTTTATAAAAAGAATCTTGCTTTCATCCTTGCTTATGCAGCATTCTCTGTATCCGTCATCGCCCCTGACAGTATCGATTTCTTTTCTTGCCCTGTCACTGTCACCTAAATCAATAAGAAAAATCTTTTCTGTATCTTCGGCGATAATATAATCCTTTGTCTTCTTAATCTCCTCGGGCTGCTGTGTAGTTTCGTTCTGCTGTGTCACCTCAGGCTCTTCTTTGCCTGAAAAAGAGAAAGCTGCTGTTATAACCGCAACTGCAGCAACAAGCAGTGCAACCAGAATTATTATTATTTTACCTGCTTTCATTTTCATTGTCCGTTCCCCCTTTTTATTTAATTCTATAATTTACATTCTTTTTTGTCAACAAAAAAACCTGTATAATAATATTACAGTTTTATCATATTTGTTTTTAAGCCATTCCCTTGACAAAACGCCCTGCTGTTTAGTACAATATATAATGTATAATTTTGCTTTTCAATAATTAAAGAAAGAAGGGACAGTAATATGAAGTATATCTGGGAAAACCCCAAGATAATCAAAGAAAACAAAGAAGACGGCCACGACCTTGCTCTTTGCTATGACAAGGCTGACAGTGCCGCCAAAAGAAATGCCTCTCCTTATAAGCTTTCGCTCAACGGTACATGGAAATTTTTCTGGTACAAGGGCGTAGGCTCACTCCCCGAAAAATTCAGAAGCCCCGACTATGACGATTCCTCATGGGAGGATATCACAGTGCCCGGCGTATGGCAGATGCAGAAGGATTACACAAAGCCCTGGTACTATGCCAACTCATTCCCCAACTGTATCTGTGTGGAAAAAAGCAAAATCCCCTCAATTGACATCAGCGGTCAGGAGGTTGCTATGCACCGCACAACCTTCACCATCCCCGAAGGCTGGGATGGCAGAGAGGTTTTCCTTCACTTCGGCGCAGTCAAAGCAGGTCTTTCTGTTTATGTCAACGGTGAATATGTGGGCTACTCTCAGGGCTCAATGACTCCTCATGAGTTTGATATAACAAAATTCCTGCGCCCGGGCAAGAACACCCTTGCCGCAGAGGTTTACCGCTACACTGACGGTACATATCTGGAAGATCAGGACATGTGGTTCCTCAGCGGTATTTACCGTGAAGTGTATCTTTACAGTGAGCCCAAGACCTGCCTTCGTGACTTCTTTATAAAAACTGAGCTTGTCAACAATTACACCGATGCTGACCTTACAATAAATATGCTTATCAAGGATTACAGCGAGGGTGCAAAGCGCGTTCAGGTTGAAGCAACTCTTCTCACCGTGGGCACACCTAATCAGATAGGCTCAACCGAAATCGTTACTATTGCAGGCGAAAACAAAATCGTTTTCAAAAAGAGAATCGAAAGACCTCTTCTCTGGTCAAGCGAAAATCCCGTTCTTTATACAGTACTTTTCAAAATTGCCTGTGACGGCAAGGTCAGCTATAAGGCAGTGAGAATCGGCTTCAAGCAGGTTGAAATTGTGGGTGAAAAAATTCTTGTCAACGGCAAGCCTCTTCTCATAAGAGGTGTAAACCGTCACGATTTCGACCCTGATACAGGCTGGGCAGTGCCTGACCACAGATATATTGAAGACTTCAATATTATGAAGCAGAATAATATCAACTCAATCCGCACAAGCCATTATCCCAACGACCCCAGATTCTATGACCTCTGCGACGAATACGGCTTCTGGGTTATGGACGAATGCGACCTTGAAACTCACGGTGTCAGAAGAAAGAATGTTCCCGGTGACAACCCCATGTGGACAAATGCCGTTGTTGACCGTATGGAAAGAATGGTGCTTCGCGACAGAAACCACGCCTGCGTATTTATGTGGAGCTTAGGTAACGAAGCAGGTGACGGCAGCAACTTCCTGAGAATGAAGGAAGCAGCCCTCAGACTCGACAACACTAGACAGTTCCACTATGAAGGCGACTTCGACTTCACAAAGAGCGATGTTATCAGCCGTATGTATCCCACTGAAGATCAGGTTGAAAAACTCGGCAATAAGGAAGCACTGACTATCACTCTGTTTGACAATATTGCAAACTCACTTGCAGCTGACAGCAAGCCCATTCCCAAGGAGCTTTACACAAAGCCCGTTGTTTTCTGCGAATATGCTCATGCTATGGAAAACTCACTTGGTAACTTCCAGGCATATATGGATGCTTTTGAAAAGTATGATAACCTTTGCGGCGGTTACATCTGGGACTTCGTTGATCAGGCAATTCACAAGAAGGGCGAAAACGGCGAAGATATGTGGCTTTACGGCACAGACTATAACGAAAAGAAGATGTGGATTCAGCCGCCCTATAACACCTGCGCAATTGTGGGCAGCAACACCTTCTTCAACGCTAACGGTATTATTGCCGCCGACAGAAAGGTGCACCCCTCAATTCACGAGGTCAGAAAGGTTTACTGCGAAATCCAGATCAAGGCTATCGACATTCAGGCAGGCAAGTTCGTGCTTAAAAACAAGCAGCTCTTCTCAGACCTGACTAAATTTGACATAGCCTATGTCATCACCGAAAACGGCAAACCTGTTTCAAGAGGTACTCTCGACAGAGCCAAGTTTGAAAAGCTTGCACCTCTGAGCGAAAAAGAATTCACCTTTGACTATAACTTAGGCGAAATGCCTAAGGGTGAAGTTATCATCACCTTCTCCTATCTCAGACGTGAGGCATGCCGCTTTGCTGAGGCAGGCTATGAGCAGGGTTGGGATCAGTTCATCATCAAGCCTGCAGATAAGAAGGAAGAAGTCAGCTGCGACGGCAAGGTTGACATCAAGGGCACAAACAACAACTTCACCGTTATAGGTGACAATTTCAGATATACCTTCGTCAACGGCAGACTCGTTTCAATGATGAAGGATGATAAGGAATATCTCAAAGGTGCTCTCAGACCCAACTACTACAGAGCTCTCACCGACAACGATATTGACTATCTCAACTTCGTGCCTCCCCTTATTCCCGTGCATCCTCTCTATCACTGGAGAAGAGCAACCGATATGCTCAAAACAAAGGCAACTCTTGTTCATCGCTACAGTCATTCAGCTTATATCGAAACAGCTGTCAGTGTTATGGGCATGAAGGCTGTCAAGATGACATATACGGTTTATCCCGACGGCAGAATTGACGTTACTCATGAGGGTACTCCCCAGCTTATCGAAATGGTACGCTTCGGCACTGTGCTGACAATGCCCAGAGAATTTGACAATGTCAAGTGGTACGGCAAGGGTCCCCACGAAAACTATATCGACCGTCAGACAGGCGCAAGAATTGCAATCCACGAAATGACCGTAACAGATATGGAGCATCACTATATGAGACCTCAGGAAAACGGTCACAGACTTGACGTAAGAATGATGGAAATCAAAAACAAGCAGGGCGCAGGTCTTCGTTTCACACAGCTTGGTGAAAAGCCCTTCGCAATCAACTGCCACCATTACACCGTCAACGAGCTTGACGATGCAACTCATATCCACTCACTTCAGCACAAGGACTTCACAACAGTGTGCATCGACCTTATGCAAAGAGGTGTGGGCGGTGATATGCCCGGTGCAGCCTGCCTTCGTGAGCCTAACATTATGCATGCAGGCACACGTTATTCCTACGGCTTCACAATTGAAGTTATATAATCAAAGAAAGGCACTCTCAGCGGGTGCCTTTCTTGCTGTTTTCTGCACATTTATTCTTTAAATTGTGCCAAATCAAGCCCCGTCTTTCGGGACATTGAAAAGCTTCATATTTTATGCTATAATTTTTATATACAAAAGAAAAGGAGGAAGGCTATGGGCAAAAAATTATTAAAAGCGCTTGGCATAATTCTGGCAGTGGCTTTCGTTGCAACCGTACTGTTTTTTGTCAATGCCATTTTCGGCAATCCTGTTTCTGCTTTTCTTGCAGACAAAGGTGCTCAGAAATATCTTGAACAGCACTACGCCGAAACTGATTTCTATATTGACAGAGTTTCTTTCGACTTCAAAAGCACAAACTATCATGCCTTTATCAAATCGCCTACAAGCATAGACAGTTCTTTTTCACTCACCATCGGTATGAACGGCAAGGTGTGGTATGACACCTACGAAGACCGTGTTCTGAATTTCCACAACACATCTCAGCGAATTTCAGGTCAATACAGAGCCGCTGTTGACTCGGTCATAGAAAGTGAAAGCTTCCCCTATAACGCACACTTTGCTTTCGGAGATATCGAATTCAAAGACAGCGATCACCCTGCCGATGCTTCTATGCCAGACTATGCTCTTATGCGTTCCGACCTGGAGCTTGACGCAGATTACGATATAGTCGAATTCGGCAAAAAAGCAGGTCACCTGACAATTTATATATACGACGAAACTGTTTCAACTGAAAGGCTGACAGAAATTCTTCTGAAAATCAAGGAGCTTATGGATGAAGCAGCTATCAGCTTTTATGTTATCGACTGCGTTCTCGAATATGAAAGAGAGCCTGAGGGTGAAATCAGAGAAGGCAGAGTCGAGGTTATGAATTTCCTTTACAGTGATATTTATGAAGAAAACCTCCTTGAGCGCGTTGAAAAATCCAACGAGGATGCTTTGACGTATTATGACGAAATGGATTCTCTCAAAGAAGCCGAAGCAGAAGCTTTACAGAATAACATCAATGAAACTGAAAGGTGAAGGATTATGAAAAAAGCAAAAAAATTTCTCACAATAACATCTTGTCTTGCTATGTCCGTTATAATCGGTGCAGGCGTCTGGCAGGTATATGTGCGTCAGGCGTCAAAGGATTATAATCTCATCACTCTGGATGAGCCTGATATTGCACCTGTTGCTACTCCTGCCGTGGAGGCTGATATTGAGCTGAGTGAAATGACAATGCACTATGCAGTTTACGGTGACGAGGGCTATCCCCTTATTTTAGTGCACGGAAACGGAGGCAGCAAAAACTCACTTAAAGAAGCGGCAGAGTACCTTGCCAATGACTATAAGGTTTATGTCATTGAAAGCCGTTGCCACGGTGAAAGCTCTGACCCGGGTGTGATATCCTATGACCTGATGGCAAAGGATATCAAGGAATTTATTGAGGCTACAGGTCTTGAAAAGCCGTACCTTATGGGGCACAGTGACGGCGGTATCAATGCCCTCACAGTGGCTTATACATATCCCGATTTGCTGGGCGGCTTCATTTCCTGCGGCGCAAACACCACGCCCGACACCTTCAAGCCTTATTTCCCTCTCGGTGTAAAAATTATGAATATGGCAAAGCCTGACAAGCTTAACGATATGATGCTCACTCTGCCTCAGATGAATGCTGAGCTTCTCTCAAAAATCACCTGCCCTGCCTATATAGTTGCAGGCGAATATGACATTATGTGGCTGTCAGACAGTGTTCTCATTCACGAGTCCATCCCCCACAGCAAAATTGCAATTATCAAGGGAGCAAACCATTCATCCTACATTTCACAAAACGGCAAGCAGGCTTACACTCTGGCCAAAGATTTCTTTGACTCATTAGGCTGACACCTGACTATGCAAACCATAAGAGGAAAAACCCATGAATGACTTTTTACACAATTTATCACAAAAAGCCTACAGAACATTTCTGATATTGTGCGGATTGTTTTTCTTTATTTTCTATAGCTTATCTTTAATCACTATTGTTGACAAGCACATTTTTTCAGATGAATCCATAGCAGCTTTCAAATTCACCTTCTCTAATCTCATATTTTCACCCATATCTTTGTTTCTGGCATATATCAGTGTGCTGATTATAATGTATATAGTCGGCGCAATTAAAAACCGTTCTTTCACAAGGCCGGATAAAAAGCTGCTTTTTAAGCATATTGCTTTGCTTGCAATTATTGTTGCCGCAACCTTTGCCGCCATGCAGTTTCACACTGTTTTATATACCGACGGCAGAATAGCTTCCGGTAACCTTATAGAAAAATTCTCCCCCGAATATACTGCTGAAGATTACAGCAAGGTTGTTTTCTACGGTGAAAGTGTCGGTTCATCTTCACCTAAGCACGCTTCAAGAATATCTTTTCAGTTTTATATGCTTTTTCATCTTGACGAAGATAATTACATAGAATTTTATCCAGAAGAATTTCGCGATAATAAAACTATTCTTTCTCTGAGCAACACCTTGGCAGATAAGCTTCAGGTGTTACCCGAAGAAGGCTTTCCGACTAATGTCTTGAGCAATATGAGCGAAAGCGAATATGAGCTGTACAGAATGATGTATGCAGGAAGAACTTCCTCTCAGGAATATCCCGACGAGGAAGAAACCGAGCAGGAGCATTACGCCTTTGACGGAGTTTATGTTTTCTGACAGCAGCCAATATTGACTGTCCTTCACAGGGCAGTCTTTTTTACTCTTTAACTTATATTTTTTTATTTTTGCTATTGACATCAGCGCTTTAAAGTGCTATTATATCTTCATCGCTTTAAAACTTTAAATCAACGAGGTGATATTATGCAAAACAAAGCTGTTATCTGGGGTACTATTGCAGTGTATGTTGTTTTTATTCTGGCAGTCGGTATTCTCAACTCAAGAAAATCAAAAAGCATCACCGAATTCACAGTCGGTGGCAGAAATGCAGGCGCATGGCTTTCTGCGTTCTCATACGGCACTGCTTACTTTTCAGCAGTTATGTTCATCGGTTATGCCGGCGGCACAGGCTGGAAATACGGCATATGGGGCATCCTCCCCGGCATCGGCAACGCAGTTTTCGGTGCTCTTCTTGCATGGCTTGTTCTTGCTAACCGCACAAGAGAGGTTACCCGCAGACTCGAAATAAAGTCAATGCCTCAGCTTTTTGAAAAGCGCTTCGGCTCACAGGCAATGAAGACTTTCTGCACAGCTGTTATCTTCATTTTCCTTGTGCCCTATTCAGCTTCTGTTTATAAGGGTCTGACAAGTGTATGCAGTGTGCTTCTGGGTGTTAACGAGCAGGTCTGCATGATAGTTATTGCAGTTGCAGCCACTGTTATTGTTATTCTCGGTGGTTACGGCGCCACACTCAAGGCTGATATCGTTCAGGGTGCCGTTATGCTTGTGGGTGTTATTCTTCTTATCATTGCTGTTATGAGAAGTGACATCGTGGGCGGATTTGGCGAAGGCATGAAGGCTATCACACAGAAAACTCAGGATTTAGGTCTCACCGCTTCAAGCCACATCGGTCTGTGGGCAACAGTGCTTATGACATCCTTCGGCACATGGGGCCTTCCTCAGATGGTGCATAAATATTACGGCATCAAAGACCAGCGCGAGGTCAAGAGAGGTACCGTTATCTCCACTATTTTCTGCTTTGTTGTTGCAGGCGGCGGATACTTCATCGGCTCACTTGCAAGACTTTTCTTCAGTGACCTGAGCGATATCCCCGGCACAGGCGCAGGCAAAACTGACTACCTTGTTCCCAATATGCTTAAAATGTCAGAAATCTCCGATGTACTTATCGGCATTATTCTTGTGCTTCTTATTGCAGCTTCAGTTTCAACCCTTGCTTCAGTAACCATCACAGCTTCATCAACACTGACAATGGACTTCATCAAGGCCAAGCTTGCAAAGAGCATGGACGAAGTCAAAACAGCATGGGCAACAAGAGCTATGTGCATTGTCTTTATTGTAATGTCATATTTCATCGCAAACAGCAACACACCCATTCTTGATATGATGTCATATTCATGGGGCATTATTTCAGGCTCATTCCTTGCACCTTATATGATTTCACTTTATTGGAAAAAGCTTAACAAGGCAGGCGCATGGGCAGGCATGCTCGGCGGCTTCTTCACCGCACTTCCCCCTGTTATCTGCAAGCTCTTCCTCCCCGAGGTTTCACTTCCTCTCTTCGGTGCAATTAAAGATATGGGACCCCACTTTGCATGTGTAGCTATGATAATTTCAATAGTGCTTTGCTTTGCAGTGAGCATTCTGACAAAAAAAGAAGATAAAGCTGCTGAAGTTTTTTATGCCAAAGAAGCAGTTTAAAAGGATATAATTCCAAATCAGAAAAAACATTCAATTCACTTGTTGTATAATTACAGGTAACCTTTTACGGAGGGTTACCTGTGTTTTCACAGATATAGAACAAAATATCTTAGGCATTGAAATCAAGGTAAGCATCGTCGGGCCCAAAGCCATTGAACGTTTCACAGGCAAGGCTCAGAAAATGCCGGATTAAAAAAATAAATAAGGAGAACTGAAAACCATGGACAAAACTCTTATGCTCGGCAACGAAGCCGTTGCAAGGGGTCTGTATGAAGCAGGCGTAACTGTTGTTTCATCATATCCCGGCACCCCGAGCACAGAAATCACAGAACACGTAACAAAATATAATGAAATATACAGCGAATGGGCGCCCAACGAAAAGGTTGCCTTCGAGGTTGCCTTCGGTGCTGCCACAGGCGGTGCAAGAAGCTTCTGCGCTATGAAGCATGTTGGCCTCAATGTTGCTGCCGATCCGCTTTACACTGCATCTTACATAGGCGTTAACGGCGGTATGGTCTGTGCTGTTGCAGATGACCCCGGCATGCACTCAAGCCAGAACGAGCAGGATTCACGTCATCATGCAATTGCATCAAAGACACCTATGCTCGAGCCCTCAGATTCTCAGGAGTGTTCACTCTTCACCACATTGGCTTATGAGCTTTCAGAAAGATTTGACACTCCCTTCCTTCTTCGTCTTTCAACACGAGTTTCTCATGCACGTTCACTTGTCAAGCTCAATGACCGCAATGAAGTCGGCGTTAAGGAATATAAGAAAGACGTAATGAAAAACGTTATGATGCCTGCTATGGCAAGAGGCGCTCATGTCAGAGTTGAACAAAGACTCAGCGACCTGACAAGGTTTGCCGACACTGAAGCTGTTGATATGGGAATCAATACCGTAGAATATAACAGCACTGAAATCGGCATCATCGCTGCAGGTACCTCTTATGTTTATGCTCACGAGGCCATGGGCGAAGGTGCAAGCTACCTCAAGCTGGGTATGGTTAACCCCCTCCCCGTTGAGCTTATAAAGGATTTTGCTTCAAAGGTTAACGAGGTTATCGTTATTGAAGAGCTCGACGACATCATTGAAACTCACTGTGTCAAGCTTGGCATAAAGGTCAGAGGCAAGGAGCTTTTCTCACGTCTCGGTGAATTTTCACAGGCAACCGTTGCAGCTGCACTCAAGGGCAGTGAAGCTCAGTGCGAAACCTTCGGTGAGGATATTCCTCCCCGTCCTCCCGTGCTTTGTGCAGGCTGTCCCCACAGAGGTCTTTACTATGCTCTTAAGGGCATGGGACTTTATGTCAGCGGTGACATCGGCTGTTACACCCTCGGCGCTCAGGCTCCTCTTTCAATGATGGATGCATGTGTATGCATGGGTGCTTCCGTAAGTGCTCTTCACGGCTTCAATGTTGCAAGAGGCAAGGATCAGGCTAAAAAGAGTGTTGCTGTTATAGGCGACTCAACCTTTATCCACTCAGGCATCACAGGCCTTATTGATATTGCATATAACAAGGGCTTCTCAACTGTTATCGTGCTTGATAACTCAATCACAGGCATGACAGGTCACCAGAATAACCCTGCAAACGGTCTGACCATAAAGGGCGACCCCACTGTTGCAGTTAACCTTGAGGCTCTCGCTAAGGCAGTAGGCTTTGAAAATGTTGTGGTTGTTGACCCCTTCGATATTGAAGGCACCAAGGCAGCAGTAAAGGCAGAGCTCCAGAAAGAAGCTCCCTCACTTATCATTTCAAGACGCCCCTGCGCTCTGCTTAAAACAGTCAAGCATTCTGCTCCTGTTAAAATCAATGCAGATAAGTGCATCGGCTGCAAGGCGTGTCTTAATGTCGGCTGTCCTGCTCTTTCTCAGACTAAGAGAGAAAACGGCAAATCACTTGCCATTATCGATAACACACAGTGTGTAGGCTGCGGTGTATGTGCATCAGCCTGCAAGTTCGGCGCAATTGAAAAAGGAGGTAATGACTGATGGCAACTAAAAACATTCTTATAGTCGGTGTCGGCGGTCAGGGTACTCTTTTAGCTTCAAAGCTTATGGGCAAATGCTTTATGCAGGAAGGCTATGACGTAAAGGTCAGCGAAGTGCACGGCATGAGCCAGCGCGGCGGCAGTGTTGTAACTTATGTAAGATACGGCGAAAAGGTTTACTCCCCCGTTATTGAAAAGGGAGAGGCTGACATTATAATATCCTTCGAGCAGCTTGAAAGTGCAAGATGGCTCCCCTATCTCAAAAAGGGCGGTGTGCTCATTTCAAGCACTCAGAAAATCGATCCGATGCCTGTTATTATGGGCAAGGCTGAATATCCTCAGGATATTCTCAATAAGCTCAGTGAAAAAGACATCAGACTCGTTACCCTTGATGCGCTTTCGCTTGCCGTTGAGGCAGGTACCCCGAAATGTGCAAACATTGTTCTGCTGGGTGCTGCAGTGCAGTTCCTCGGCATTGATAAGGAAATGTGGGTGGACATTATCCGCTCAACAGTACCACCCAAGACAATTGATGTGAATCTTAAGGCTTTCGAGCTTGGATACAATGCAAACTAAACGAAAAAAGCTTATATAACGTTCCTTTCTGCAAAAAGAATTTGGATGAAATGAGTATCAGGCCCGATAGTGTCAAGTCAATTGGCGTTTAATATATGCGCAAGAAAGAATGAAACGGCATATGTTATCTTTCGTGTTGCTGACAAAGAAGCATCCGCAAAGGTACTTCTTGACGAAGAAGGCTTCCACACTCTTATATCATAACTCTTAAAGGCGAAGGCGCTCAGTGTACCTTTGCCTTTTTATCTTTTCAGGAGAAAACTTATGAGAAACATTATTATATCTATGGCAAATGCTTCAAAAACCAATAACGGCATTTTTGAAGGCTGGGGCACAAGCCTTTGCTGGTGGGCAAACCGCGTAGGCTTTTCAGAAAAGCTGACCGAGGATTCCGCAAGGCTGTTTTTCAGTCCCGAAGGACTTAATCTTAATATTATGCGCTATAACATAGGCGGCGGTGATGATCCCACACACAATCATATAAAGCGCACCGACTCAGAAATGCCCGGCTGGTGGAAATATGACGAAGAGAGCAAAAGCTTTGTGTTTAATCCCGACACAGACAAAAATCAGCTTTCTGTGCTGAAGGCTGCATATAAAGCCGCAGGAAATGATGCTTTCGTTGAGGCATTTTCAAATTCGCCCCCATATTATATGACAGTCAGCGGCTGCACCTCAGGCAACAAAAGCGCCATTATCAACAATCTGAAAAAGTCGCAGATTACACCCTTTGCACAGTACCTTGCCAATGTCTGTGACTACATAGAAAAATTTCACGGGGTGAAAATCAGAAGCCTTGCCGCTATGAACGAGCCTTTCACAAATTACTGGAGAGCTTATTCCGAAAAACAGGAGGGCTGCCACGTATCTCCCGGCAAAATGCAGAGTCAGGTTATATGTGAAACCGCCAAAGCACTCAAGGAGAAAAAGCTCAGTGACATAACCGTCACAGCTACTGATGAAACCAACACATCCCTTCAGCTTTTTGCTCTGAAAAATCTCAGTGAAGAGGCTATGGATGCAACCCTCAGAGTGAGCACCCACACCTATAAAAAAGCAACACCCAAGGTGGGTGAATACGCCAGACTCAAGGGCAAAAACATATGGATGAGCGAAACTGACTGGAGCAGCACAAGCGGCGAAACTGACGGTGAAATGGGACCTGCCATATGGCTTAGCGAAAAAATAATCGAAGACCTTAACACCATTTCTCCCTCGGCGTGGGTTATATGGCAGATTGTTGCGTCCTATATTTCCCGCGTACCTGACAGCAAGGGCAGGCTTGATATGCCCGGTATTCCCGACCTGACAAAAGGCTATTGGGGCTGTGCCTTTGCCGATATTGACAAGCAGGAAATCTATCTTTCTCAGAAATATTATGCCTTCGGTCAGTTTTCACGTTATATAAGACCCGGCATGACTCTCGTTCACACTCAGAGTGACCACGCAATTGCAGCCTATGATAAAAAGACGGATAAAACCGTTATCGTTGCAGTTAACCCGAAAATGAAGGCAAGAAAACGCAATTATATTTTTGAGCATTCCTCACTTGAAGGCAAAACCGTCAAGGCAGTGCGCACAAGCGGCAGCCTTTCACAGGGCGAGCACTGGGCAGAAACAGAATCCTTCACAGCTAAGGGCAACTGCCTTTCTGCAAGGCTCGAGCCAAACAGCATAACAACATTCATAATTGAATAACCGTCACTTCCTCTGATTATAATATCGGAGGAAGTTTCTTTTTATTGACATAAAACATAACTATTGATATAATGTTATTTGTAGAAGTTTAAAACTTAATCAGATTAAATTAACGGAGGTTATATTATGAACATCGGTTTGATTATTGCAGGCGGCGTTGGCCAGAGAATGAAAATGAATGTACCCAAGCAGTTTATCAAGGTTCTCGGCAAGCCCATTATGATTTACACACTTGAAGCTTTCGAAAGAAATAAGAATATTGACGAGGTTGTTGTTGTCTGCCTTAAGGGCTGGGAAGACAAGCTCAGCAAGTGGTGTGAAGAGTACGGCATTAAAAAGCTCAAGCACATTGTTCCCGGCGGCAGCACAGGCATGGAATCTCTTCGCAACGGCATGCTTGCCCTTAAAGAAAACTATCCTGAGGATTCAATTATCGTTATCCACGATGCAGTGCGTCCTCTTATTTCAGATGCTATCATCGACACAAACATCGGCGGTGTTAAGGAATTCGGCACTGCTATCACCTGTGTGCCCACAACAGAAGCTCTTCTTTACAGTGAGGATATGATAGGCTCAGAAAAGATAGTTGACAGAAACCTTATTGCCAGAACTCAGACTCCCCAGTCTCTTTATCTTTCAAAGTTTATCTGGGCTCACGATGAAGCTGTCAAGCGCGGAATCAAAGACACAGTTGCAACCTGCACTCTGCTCGTTGAGCTTGGCGAAAGCGTACACATCGTCTGGGGCGAAGAAACCAACTTCAAGGTAACAACCGCAGAGCATATAGCTCTTATGGAAGCATACATCAAGGTCGGAGCAATCGGTGGCTGATATGACAAATGTAGTTAAAGCTGATATAGAAAAAATTGCATCCTCTGAGCTTTCATGGCATAAGTTAGAAAATAAAACCGTTCTTGTAACGGGCGCAACAGGCTTTATCGGCTCATTCATTATTCACTCTCTTATGAGAAAAAATGAGCTTGACGGTCTGGGTGTTAAAGTCCTTGCCCTTGTCAGAAATGCAGAAAGAGCAAGACTTTCCTACGGTGAATATGAAAAAAGCGGCGACCTCTCTTTTATAGAGCAGGACGTTACACTCCCCCTGCCCACAGATAAAAAAGCAGATTTCATCATTCACTGCGCATCAAATGCAGCGCCTAAGGAATATTCTCTTTATCCTGTTGAAACAATGAAAACAAATTTTTACGGCACACTTAATCTTCTTGATTATGCCAAGGCAGTGGGTGCTGAAAGCTTCCTTTATGTTTCAACAATTGAGATTTACGGCACAACTCACGGAATCGACAGAATAAGCGAAGACACCTACGGTGAAATCGATGCTATGAAGGTGCGCTCCTGCTATCCTCTTAGCAAAAAAGGCTGCGAAACCCTTTGCATCAGCTATGCTGACGAATACGGTGTTAACGTCAAAATCGGCAGACTCAGCTATATTTTCGGCCCGGGAATGAAGCCCGGCGACTCAAAAATCGTGGCAGTTTTCCCCAAGTGTATTGCTGACGGCGAAAATATCGTAATGAAGAGCAAGGGTGAGCAGAATCGCTCATACACCTATGTCACCGATGCAATCACAGGCCTTCTTACCGTTCTTCTTGACGGAGAAAACACTCAGGCCTACAACATAGCATCAAAGCTCTGCATAACAACAATTGCAGGCATCGCACACACTCTCGTTGATTCCTTTCCCGAAAAGGGGCTCAAGGTTATTTTTGACCTGCCCACCGATGCAGAAGCAAAGGGCTTTTCACTTATAGAAGATGCCGTGCTTTCAAGCAGCAAGCTTGAAGCTCTCGGCTGGGAGCCCCGCACAGACCTTATCACCGGTCTTAAAAATGTAGTCAACGAGCAGATAGAGCTCAAAGCATAAGAAAGGATTATTCCTATGTTAGAACAACTCAAAAAAGAAGTCCTGGAAGCCAACCTCACTCTGCCCACCTACGGTCTTGTCACCTTCACATGGGGCAACGTAAGCGGTATTGACAGAGAAAAAGGTCTTATCGTTATAAAACCCAGCGGCGTGGAGTACGACGTGATGACAGCTGAGGATATGGTGGTTGTTGACCTTGAGGGCAACGTTGTCGAAGGCAGACTCAATCCGTCTTCAGACACTGCAACCCACATTGAAATTTATAAGGCATTCCCTGATGTGGGCGGTGTTATTCACACCCACTCCCCCTGGGCAACCTCATGGGCTCAGGCAGGCAGAAGCATTCCCGCTTACGGCACAACTCACGCAGACTATTTTTACGGTGAAATTCCCTGCACAAGACAGCTCACCCCAGAAGAGGTTGAAAGAGCCTATGAAAAAGAAACAGGCACCGTTATTATCGAGGCATTCAGACAGAAAAATATTGACCCCAATGCCGTACCCGGTGTAATTGTCTATAAGCACGGCCCCTTTGCCTGGGGTAAAAATGCCAAGCAGGCCGTTCACAATGCGGTTGTTATGGAAACCGTTGCCAATATGGCATATCATGCTGAAATGATAAATCCCGACGGCACACCCATAGAGCAATATCTTCTTGATAAGCACTATATGAGAAAGCACGGCCCCAATGCATATTACGGTCAGAAATAATTAAAAACAAATAATAAGCGGTAGGTTTTACGCCTACCGCTTTGTTATTTTCTGCACGTGTGTTGCTCTTTGCTTTATCTGCTTTTTTCAACTGAGATTATCTTTCCTGTCACGGCATTGATTTCATATTCATATTCATATGTGCCATAATCGAATTCAACCTCATATACATAGATTCCGTTTTCTCTGTCAAGCTTGCATTCAAAGCCTCTCACCTGATTCTTTGTCAGCTTGGCGTGGTCGAGTGCTATCTGTCCTGCTTTTGCCGTGCCGATATATGTGCCGTTCTGATTGCCGGAATTTGCTGCAGCTGATTTGCCTGAAGTTTTAACTGTCAGCACGTCTGAGAATTCACCGTATCTGCTTGTGCCGTCCGCCTCTTTAAAATAGGCTCTGACCTTGAATTTATAGCTTGTGCCTTCTTTTCTGCCTGTGATTTTGGCAGTTGTTGCTGTTACGGCAGTCTTTCTGACATATTTGCCCTTTGATTCACTGTAGATATAAACCTGATAGCCGGTTGCTCTTTTAACTGCATTCCATTTAAGAGTTACACTTGTCTTGCCTTTTGCACTTGCTTTAAGGCCCTCAACCTCGTCAGGCTCTGTTGCTGCAGTGATTGTGGCATAAGGTGAATATACAGTGCCGCCTGTTGTTTTGTCATAGGCTCTGACTCTGAATTTATATTCCTTTGCACTGAGAAGGTCGTCTGCCTCAAAGCGGGTTTTCGGGGTACTGCCGAGCTTGACCCATTTGCCTGCGCTTTCGCTGTAAAGGTAAACCTGATATCCGTCTGCGCCATTTACGGCATTCCATTTAAGATTGATTTCGTCATCGTCTATGTTATAAACACTGAGATTTGCTACCTTTGAAAGTGCAGCTGATGATGTGATGCTGAACACTGAAAGCACTAACAGCAGTGAAAGGGTCAGGGATAATAATTTCTTGAATTTTTTCATTTTAGTCACCTCTTGATGTTTTTATTTTTAAGCTTGGGTTATATTCTTTATCTGTTAAGAAGCTGTGCGATTGCCACTTCGAAGAAGAGCTCTATTTTATCGAAGATGTTTCTGCTTACATCTCTGTCCTTGTCGATTACCTTGCCTGATGCGGCAACAACCTCGCAGGAATATTTGCATTCATAGCCTTCTGCAAACTCGATTTCATAAACCTGAACACCGTCGTCATAATCCTTACGGACTTTGATAAGCTTTACTTCTTCTGCCTTAACTGCGAAAGCCTCGTATGCTGCCTTGAGAGCTGCCTCTTTGCCGATATCGCCTGAAGGCTCTGCCTTTGCCGGCTCATTCTTCACTTTTTCGGGAACCTGAACTTTTTCGGGAGCCTGAACTCTTACTCTTTCCACATCCCTTTCTTTTGAAAGGATTCTTCCGTCTGAGGCTCTGACCTCATAGTCGAATTCGTAATTTACGCCTTCGCCTTTAACGAGGAATTCGATTTCATATTCCTTGGCACCGTTGTCATAATCAGCTTCAGCCTTGATATATGCTGCATCTGCCTTGCTATATCCTGCATCTGCCAGAGCGATTTCCTTAGCCTTATCTGCTGAGATTTCTGCTGCGAAAGCTGAAACTGACAGTCCTGATACGATTAAAACTGAGAGTGCGAGTGATGATAATTTCTTTAAGTTCTTTTTCATGATTTTTCCACCTTTCTGTTTTTAGCAGTTGTCTCTGCGTTATATTTTTAATTTTGTTTTTTATGTAACTTCTTTCTTGTTACACCCATATAATACCTGCGAAAGATTAAAGAACGATTAGAAAAATTAAAAAACTCAAAAAAATTAAGCAGGCTTTTGCCTGCTCTTTTTATAAAATTTCCGTCACTGTGAGAATGCCCTCGCTGACCCTGAACTTAACCTCCATATCCGCAAAGAAAAATCCGTATATTCTTTCGGGGTCGTTCTGATATGAGGGTCTCGGGTCGCCTGCCAGCACAGCCAGAAGCTCCTTTTGTTTGCTTTCAGGTACTCTGCCGAGAAGTCCAGCACTGACACTCACCTCAAGCTTTCTTTCACCCAGGGTTTCGGTGAAGCCTCCCGTTGCCTCAGGCCTGCTGTCGCAATAAGCAAGATATGGCTTTATATCATATATAGGCGTGCCGTTCATCAGGTCACTGCCTCTGACATAAAGCACAGGTCCGTCTTCCTTTGTGATTTCTATTCTTTCTAGCTTCACACATGAAAGGCCTATAGGATTCGGCCTGAAGGGAGAGCGCGTGGCAAAGACGCCTATTCTTTTATTTCCGCCTAAAAGAGGGGGTCTCACCGTAGGCGACCATTCTTCCTTTCTGCTTTGAGAAAACTCCCACAACAGCCATATATGAGAGAAATCCTCAAGACCTCTGAAGGCATTTTCATCTCTGTATTCCTTTTCGAAAACTATTCTGCCTTCAATTTCATCAACCAGACCGCTTTGTCTTGGCAGACCGAATTTTGTTTTGAAATCTGTATAAATGCGTGCTATTATTTTCATTTATAATACTTCCCTGTTTTTTTGAGATAGTCTGCAAGCATACCTGGCCAGTCGGTCTGAATAATGTCATAGCCTCTGTCGGCCAGCCAGCCCCAGCCCTCATCCTCACTCTTTGTCAGTGCAGTGTCATCACTGTGACCGCCGGCAAGCTGTTTTTTATGGCTGAATATAATTGAGTTTGCCCAGACTAGAGTTGAGTCATTATGCATTCTTTCAATAAACTCTTCGCTTGCCACCTCGGCAGAGTCCGATGAAAAACAGCATTCGACACCAACATAGTTGATACCGCTTTTAAGAAGCTTTTCGTGGTGAGGGTGCTCGTTTGTCACTATGGGCATATAGGGCACGTCGGGGGCAACCTCTCTGAGCACTGCCAGCACCTTTTCACTGTATTTGCTCTTGACAAGCACCTGATCAGTCATACCGTGGCGCTCAACGGCCTTATAAATCTTTTCGGGAGCCGACCAGAATTTATCTATATTTATAAAGCATCTACCCTTGAACTGCTCGAGAAAGGTGTCGAAATCTGAAACTGTGAACTGTGTGGGAGTGCCGTCACCGTTGGTGTAATGAAGCCTTTTAACAACGGAAGAATGAAGTGTGGGAATGCTGACAGGCAAGCCGAGATGAAACAGCTCCATGCCGGGATGAAACAGAAACAGCTTTCCGTCAAGGCTGAGGCTCAGGTCAACCTCAAGCATATCTGCGCCTTGCTTTAAGGCAATCTCATAAGAGGCAAGGGTGTTGCAGGGAATATTTCCGCCTGAAGCTCCTCTGTGAGCAACCACAATTATATTTTCTTTTGCTTTTTCTCTTAAGTCAAATTTCATATCTCTCTCCTTATAAAATTCCGTAAATATCGTTTACGCCTTCTGCTATATAATCTGCCCCGGCGGCTTTCAGCTCATCTTCACTGCCGTAGCCGTAAAGCACACCGATTGACGGAAGGCCGTTTTCTTTTGCACCGAAAATGTCGTGCTCTCTGTCACCTATCATAATTGCCTTTTCGGCGGTGAAGCCGCCTTTTTTCATGGCGTACCTTATAACATCGCCCTTTTTGTTACGCTTTTCATCCATTGAAGCACCTGCAACCACATGGAAATATTTAATCAGATCAAAATGCTCGAGAATACGAATTGAAAATTCCTCAGGCTTTGATGTGGCAAGAACTATTCTTCTGCCGCTTTGCTTTATTTTTTCAAGCAGCTCTCTTATGCCATCATAAACCTCATTTTCATAAAGGCCCTTTTCTCTGAAATATTCACGGTAAACCTCTATAGCCTCCATAGCCTTTTCTTCACTGAAACCGTAATATTTCATAAAGGAATCCTTGAGAGGAGG
>JAZNUW010000135.1:0-31260 GCA_045592465.1 Acutalibacteraceae bacterium
ATCCGAATTAAAAGTGATATAGTATACAAGCACTCGAGAGAGTGAAGTGAATATGCGAGAGTGGCGGAATCGGCAGACGCGCACGTTTGAGGGGCGTGTGGGGCAGCTCGTACGGGTTCAAGTCCCGTCTCTCGCACCAAAGCTCAGTAACCGAGAACGGTTGCTGAGTTGTTTTTTTATATCATTTTTTTATCGATAACATAGGGACTTGAACCCTAAGAGGGTGAGAAGCGTTAAGAAAACAATCCGGCGGATTGTTTTTAGCTTCGAAGTCCAAAGTCGGGTGCCGAATGCGTAGCATTGGGTCGACGAGGATGCAGGATTTGCTATGCAAAGCCGTGTCCCGTCTCTCGCACCAAAGCTCAGTAACCGAGAACGGTTGCTGAGTTGTTTGTTTTATATCATTTTTATCTATTACATAGGGACTTGAACCCTAAAGAAATACATAACCTAAAAGGGGACTCACCTTATAAGTGAATCCCGTTTCTATCAGTTAACTTTTTCAGTTCTGTTTTTGTTTAGCCTGTGCTTTGCAAAAAGGAAGGAAAGGTAATGTGCTGTCAAGGTAATAAGCCAGCTTATGGGATAGGAATAATAAATCGTTTCAACAACGTGATATTCTTCAATTCTGAATACTGTTGCAATCCATATAACTCTGAAAAGACAAACACCCACAAGTGAAACAATCATAGGCAGAAATGAATAACCCAGGCCTCTTATTGAGCCGCTTGTAACATCCATCATGCCACACAGCATATATGAGCAGGCTATTATAGTCAGCCTTTTTACCCCCTCGGCAATAACCTCAGGGCTGTCGGTGTAAATACCTATAAGATTATCACCGAAAAGAAGAAAAACAGCACAGAAGACAGAGCCGACGGCAAAAACATAAAACAGGCTGACATAAAGTATTTTATTTATTCTGTCAAACTTGCCTGCGCCCTTATTCTGACTTGTGAAGGACACCGTTGCCTGATGGAATGCGTTCATTGAAGTGAAAGCAAATCCCTCAACACTCACTGAAGCTGCAGAGGCGGCTACAACGGTTTTGCCGAAGCTGTTGATGGATGACTGAATAACCACATTTGAAAGGGAAAACATCATTCCCTGAAAGCCTGCTGGTACACCGATTTGCAGAATACGCAAAAGCTTTTTAGTGTAAATTTTCAGCTTTTTTATTTCAAGCTTAACACAGCTCTTTTCTTTCACCAGACAAAACACAATAAGAATTGCGGATATAAACTGAGAAATTGCAGTTGCAAGACCCACACCAAAAACATTCCACTCAAAAGCAATAACAAAAACCAGGTTAAGTGCCACATTCACAACTCCTGAGCAGGAGAGAATGTAGAGCGCTCTTTTTGTGTCGCCCGTACTTCGCAGAATGGCAGCGCCGAAGTTATACACCATAACTGCGGGCATACCCATAAAATAGGTGCGAAGATAAATTACTGAAAGATTAATTATCTCCTCAGGAGTCTGCATCAGCCTCAGAAGCTCAGGTGCAAGAAAAAATCCTGCCACAGTGAGAAACAGTCCGCTGAAAAAGCTCAGTGTCATTGCTGTGTGCACAGTTTCGTGAACATCCTTTTCCTGGCTTGCACCGAGATAGTTTGCAACAAGCACATTTGCCCCGACAGAAAGACCGATAAAAAGATTAGTGAGCAGATTAATAAGAGTGGTTGTTGCACCAACTGCTGCAAGGGATTCATCACCTGCAAACTTGCCGACCACAACAACATCGGCAGCATTAAAAAACAGCTGCAGAACGCCTGAAAGCATCAACGGCACTGAAAAAGCAATTATACTTTTCATAAGCGAGCCGTTGCACATATCTATGGCTCCTTTTTTCACGCTTGAAGACACAACATTCGCCTTCTTTCAATTTTTTTCAGATGTATTTTAGCACAGTTGTTTTGCAAAGTAAAGATGTAGTTTTATATAATTCTTATTAATGCTTTACCTTGTTTTTTATTACTTTTATGAGTACCGATAAAGTCTGATGAGTTGTTTTTTTATGCGGTGCATGATATAATTGAAGACGAAAAGAATCTGATGATAAACTTAAGGAGGATGCAGAATGAAAACGATATTGTTTCAGGGCGATTCAATAACCGATTGCGGCAGAGTACGTGAAGAAAGCCCGGATATCTTTAAACGATTCTATTACGCACTCACAAAAAGAAAGCCTCTCGGAGGCGGCTATCCCGCGCTTGTGGCGGCTGAGCTGGGCGAGGGGTACAGCTTCATTAACCGAGGTGTTAGCGGTGACAGAATTCCCGATGTTTATGCGAGAATAGTCAGAGATGTTATTAAGGTCAAGCCTGACTGTATGAGCCTTCTCATAGGTGTTAATGACATCTGGCACGGCTTCGATTTCAATAACGGAACTGGAATGAAAAGGTTTGAGAAGGTCTATGATATCTTTCTCCAGGAATTGAGCGAGGAGCTTCCCGACACAAAGATAATAATTATGGGGGCCTTTGTTCTCGAAGGCTCAGCAACAGCAAACAGACACGGACAGCCTGACAGATATAAGAAATTCAGAAAGGGCGTTGAAGAAGCTGCCGCAATAACAAGGGCTTTAGCCGAAAAATACGGTCATAGGTTCATTGACCTTCAGAGTGTTTTTGATGAAGCTGAAAAAACTGTTCCTGCCTCTGAGCTTCTCTCAGACGGTGTGCATCCAACGCGAAAAGGCCATGAGCTTATAAAGAGTGAATGGATAAAGGCTTTTAAAGAATCATAATAAGACCAAAAGGTGCTGAAACGAATCAGCACCTTTTTCCTTTACCAGTTATATTCGATTATTTCACCGTCAATTTCCCATTTTGATGGGATCTTTGTGTTGAAGATATCAAGTGGCTTTATGCTGTGTCTCTGATTAAAGACCTTGTATGCCTGACTTAAATCTCTTCTCTTTTCTTCGTCGATGTCATCACAGCACGAAACGAAAAGGGGAGTGTTGCTGTAAGAGAGCAGGTGAAGCCATTGCTTGTTCTTTTCCCAGGGAATGCAGTCTTTGAGAATGCCCACACAGTCAGCATCGCACATATAGAAGATTTCATTCTGTGCAAGACGGAAGGCAAGGGTGTTGACACCCATATCTCTTGTTCTTGCCCATTCTCTGCCGCTTGTGTCATCGCCTGTTCTGTAAATGTGCACAAGGCCTGCAGAGAGATGTGAAACCGTTCCGCAGCCGATTATCAGCATGTCTCCTGCGGCATCCTTTATGAGTCTGTAAAGGTCAAGAACAATTTCAGCATTGGTTTTTGTTTTATCATAGAAATGCCAGTTGTCAATTTTTGTGATAGTTGAAGTCAGATTCATTCCGAAATCGCCGAACATATCGAAGGTTGAAAAATCATGCTTCATAAGCTCATAGCCCCAGTCTCTGATTCTTTCGACATCGGCTCTTATATATTTCTGCACCTCGGGATGTGTCGGGTCGAGATAAACTCTCTTTCCGCCGCGCTTTATTCGCATATTTCTTTTAATGGTTCTGTCTTTGTTGCGCAGAAGTCTGACCCATATACCGGGCCTTGCGCCAAGCTCCTTGATTTCGCGTGCAAGCTTTTCCATATCCTTGAATTTTCTGTTGGGGCGCCAGGGACCGCAGCATTTCTTAGGCTGCCAGCAGTCATCGATAACCTGAAAAGGTTTGTTGTCAATGCCCTTTGCAAGCTCAACCTGAAGCTTTGCGTCAGAGATAATCTGGTTATAGTTACTCTTGCCATAGGCGTAATACCAGTTATTTCCGCCATAGACAATTTCCTTGGGCAATATCGGCTTGTCGCAGAGCTTTCTGCAATAATCGCAAAGGCACTCATAAATATCATCGCTGTTGTACGTGGCAAAAACAAATGTGGCAGCGTGAAGCTTTCTGCCGCCCAGATGCACACCGCTTCCGCCGTTTCTGCAGTCAACAAGGGCAGTGATGCCTTCTTTATTATATGTGAAGCTGACAAAGGAATTTATGCCCGTCTTTACACCGAAGCAGAAGCTTTGAGCTTTGTTGGTGGCTATAAAGTACCAGGGCATATATCTGTCGTTTTTATCAAGAGGCAGAAACTCAAAATTGGCATAGCTTCTTTCCCAGGCATCGCCGAGCACGAGTATATCGTCATTTGCGGGAGCATCCCAGTGAAGCTCAACAAACTTCGGCTTGTCATTTGCGGCAGTTATATATAAGTCGAGCCGGTTTTCTGACAACACGGTTTCGATTTTTGCGTCGGTTATTTCGCCGTCGCAGATTATTTTTGAAGAGAAGGTAGCAAGTGCGAAATTCATAAAGATATCTCCTTGTTTTTTCATAAAAAAATAATATCATTTTGGGTGCAGTTTGTAAAGAAATATATAATAAACAATTTACAAAATAAGAAAAATGTGTTAAACTGAAAAAAGCAGAAAAACTGTATAACTTTAAGAAAGAAGGAAAAATATGGACTTTTCATCAGTAATTGTATTCATCAAAGATCTTGTTTCAACGGTTATGATTCTTCTCATGATGATGTCACCTGCCTTTGGCGGCAACGGCACAGAATACGAAGCAGAAAAGCCTGATGAGCTTGTTATGAGCTTTGCGGCAGTTTCTGATATTCATGTTGAAACCAACAACCCTAAGGCATATCAGGCATTCAGTGATATTCTTTACGGTATGAAGGCGGGCAAAAATCTTGACGCCACTGTTTTCACAGGTGACAACGTAATGAACGGTCAGTTCCTCGAAAATGTTTTCTTCTATACGGCTGTACGCGCTATTAAGCCTGCAAAAGACAACTATATTGTTATGGGCAACCATGATATCGGTAACGGCAACGGTGATTATGATGAGCATAGCAGAAACTTCATTTTAAACAACAAGTTCTATCTTGGCAACGATGTGGGCAAGGGCTATTACTACAGAGTTGTCAACGGTTGCTATATTATTATTCTTTCATCCGAAACACTCACAGTCAACGAGTGCGTTATGAGTGAAGAGCAGCTTAAGTGGCTTGAGGGTGTGCTCAATGAAGCAGCAGAAAAGAATGCTCCTATCTTTGTTTTCAACCATCATCCTCTTTATTATCTCACAGGCGTTGAAAGCGATGCTCTTGCAAAGCTTCTTGTGAAATATGATAATCTTCTTTATATCAACGGTCACACTCACGAAGAGTTTGGTGCTTATAGCTTCAGACAGGAAGGCGGCATCAACACAATCACTCTTCCCCGTACCTCCGAGGTTGTTGACTATGAGCCCGGCGACGGTGTTGTAGTTGAGGTTTATAAAAACGAAGTTCTTGTCAGAGGCAGAGATTTCGTTAAGGGTGAATGGATTGAAGGTCTTGAATACAGATATCCCCTTGGCTGATAACTGTACAGAATTCAAGGGATATACCTATAAAGGTAAGCTAAGCGAACAATAATAAAAAAATCACCGATATGCGTCAGCATTATCGGTGATTCTGTTTTAATATTATAAATCAGTTGAGAAAGGCACAAGCCTCAAGTGCTGCTGTTGCACCGTCTGAAATTGCTGTTGCAACCTGACGGATTTTCTTTGTTCTGCAGTCACCTGCAGTGAAAATGCCCTTGATACCTTCTTCGGGAATGCAGCTTTCGTCTGAGACGATATAGCCGTATTCATTAAGCTTTACAACATCCTTGAAGCTTTCGTTGTCCGGCTGCTGGCCTATTGCAACGAAAATGCTGTCAACGATTATGTCAGATTCCTCGTCTGTTTCTGTGTTTTTGATTCTGATGCCTTCAAATTTGCTGTCACCAAGAATCTCGAGCACTATGCTTGAAAGAATAACCTTGACGTTATCAAGCTTTTCAATTTCTTCACGGAGCTTTATTTCACCTGTGAGGAAGGGGAGATTCTGCACAACGGTAACACTCTTGCTTGTTTTTGCAAGAAGTATAGCTTCCTGAAGTGCTGAGTTGCCTCCGCCGACAACTGCAACGTCTTTGCCTTTATAGAAGGCGCCGTCGCAAACTGCACAGTATGAAACGCCTTCGCCTGTGAAATCGTTTTCTCTTTCAAGGCCGAGCTGTCTGTGTTTTGCGCCTGTTGCAATAATAACTGTCTTGCCCTGGAAGGTGCTTCTTTCACACTCAACGGTGAAGTTGCCTGCTTCTCCCTTGACAGCCTTAACGGTGTCAAGCTCAATTTCGGCACCCTGGAACATAACCTGCTCTATGAGTTTGTCAGCAAATTCATTGCCGCTCATAACAGTGAAGCCGGGGTAATTCTCAACCTTGGGTGAGTGAGTTATCTGACCGCCGAAGGTTTCTTTTTCAATAACGAGCACCTTTTTTTCAGCGCGTCTTGCATATAAAGCGGCGGTCAGCCCCGCAGGGCCGGCGCCGATAATTATAATGTCGTACATCTCAGTGTCACCTTATCTTTCGGTGTAAGCTCTGATGTTTGAAAGGTTAACGATCTTTTCAGCCTTGTCACCATCGATAACGATAAGTGTGGGAGCCTGAGTTACATCGTACTGCTTCGCGAGCTCTGCATTTTCTTCAGCAAGAAGCTTTTTGTAGGAAATGCCTGCTTTATCAAGGAACATAGCAGCCATCTTGCAGTTGGGGCAGGTTGCTGTTGCAAAGAGAATTGTTTCCTTAGCTGCTGTTACGTTTACGGTTTCACCTTCGAGCTTATAAGCGGGTGTGCCGAATTCCTTCTTAGCTGCCTTGATGGGGTCGTACTCTACGCGATGTGCAAATTCCTGGCTCTTACCGTCGTTCCAGTTCTGTACGGGACGGTAGTAACCTGTGATACGGCTGTAAACCTCTGTCTTTTCACCGCAATCGGGGCAGGTGTAAACTTCGCCTGCGATGTAGCCGTGGTTCTTACATACTGAGTATGTGGGTGAAATTGAGTAGTAGGGGAGACGGTAGTTTTCAGCGATCTTCTTAACAAGGTTAGCTGCACTCTTCCAGTCGGGAAGCTTTTCACCGAGGTATGCATGGAATACAGTACCTGAAGTGTAAAGAGTGTGGAGCTCATCCTGCTTATCGAGAGCTTCGAAGATATCGTCTGTGTAACCAACGGGAAGGTGTGATGAGTTGGTGTAGTAGGGAGTTTCGTGCTTTGACTTGTCGCCTGCAGTGATGATTTCGGGATAGTGCTTGATGTCGTGCTTTGCAAGACGGTAGCTTGTGCTTTCTGCAGGAGTTGCTTCAAGGTTATAAAGGTCGCCGTAAAGCTCCTGATAGTCTGAAAGTCTGTTTCTCATGTGGTTGAGAACATCCTTAGCGAACTGCTGAGCCTTATCATCGATAAGGTTACATCTGAGCCAGTTTGCGTTAAGAGCAGCTTCGTTCATACCAACAAGACCGATGGTTGAGAAGTGGTTTGCGAAGGTGCCGAGATATCTCTTTGTGTAAGGATAAAGACCTGCATCAAGAAGGTTTGTGATAACCTTACGCTTGATTGAAAGTGAGCGTGCTGAGATATCCATAAGCTTGTCAAGACGTGCGTAGAAGTCAGCTTCGTCCTTTGCAAGATATGCAATTCTGGGAAGGTTGATGGTAACAACACCGATTGAACCTGTGCTTTCACCACTGCCGAAGAAGCCGCCTGACTTCTTGCGGAGTTCACGAAGGTCAAGACGAAGACGGCAGCACATTGAACGAACGTCGCTGGGCTCCATATCGCTGTTGATGTAGTTTGAGAAGTAGGGAGTACCGTACTTTGCTGTCATTTCAAAGAGAAGCTGGTTGTTCTGAGTTTCTGACCAGTCAAAGTCACGTGTGATTGAATATGTGGGGATAGGATACTGGAAGCCTCTGCCGTTTGCGTCACCTTCGATCATTGTTTCGATGAAGGCACGGTTGATCATATCCATTTCCTTCTTACAGTCTTTATACTTGAAGTCCATTTCCTTGCCGCCAACGATAGCATTGAGCTCTGCAAGGTCATTGGGTACTGTCCAGTCAAGAGTGATGTTGCTGAAGGGAGCCTGAGTACCCCAACGTGAGGGAGTGTTAACGCCGTAAATGAAGCTTTCGATGCACTTCTTTACTGTGCCGTAATCAAGGTTGTCAACCTTAACGAAGGGAGCAAGGTATGTGTCAAATGATGAGAAAGCTTGTGCGCCTGCCCATTCGTTCTGCATAATGCCCAGGAAGTTAACCATCTGGTTGCAGAGGGTTGCAAGGTGCTTTGCGGGAGCTGAAGTGATCTTGCCGGGTACGCCGCCGAGACCTTCTTTGATGAGCTGCTTGAGTGACCAGCCTGCGCAGTAACCGGTGAGCATTGAAAGGTCGTGAAGGTGAATGTCAGCATTTCTGTGAGCTGAAGCAATTTCATCGTCATAAACCTCTGAGAGCCAGTAGTTAGCAGTGATGGCACCTGAGTTGTTGAGGATAAGACCGCCGACTGAATATGTAACAGTGGAGTTTTCCTTAACACGCCAGTCATTTACCTTAACATAGTTGTCAACGATTTCTTTATAGTCGAGAACTGTGCCCTTGATGTCACGAAGCTTTTCGTGCTGACGGCGATAAAGGATGTATGCCTTTGCAACATCTGAATAGCCTGCCTGAACAAGAACGTGCTCAACACTGTCCTGAATGTCTTCAACTGCGATTTTGTGGTCCTTGATTTTCGGTTCGAAGTCTGCTGTTACCTTTAAAGCAAGAAAGTCAATGATGTCGGGAATGAAATCTCTCTGCTGTGCTTCAAAAGCAAGTGTGATAGCCTGTGTGATTTTGCCCATGTCAAAATCTACAACTTTTCCGTTACGTTTTAAAACTGTGTACATTTTTATATCCTCCTCATATATATTGTTACTAAAAATTTTTTGAGACACCACATTTTGTGGTGCCTCACGATTATATCATCAACAATATGTGGTTGTCAATACCTAAAAACACAATTTCTTGTACTTTTTTTGAAAATAAAACACAATATCTTGTTTTAAACTCCTCTGAGTCCTATATTTGGTACTCTTTTGCCTATATTCTGTGCAATATTTTCTGTTTCTTCCTTGCTGAAGGCTGAAAGTCCGTCGCCGATAAGGTAGCCGCTGTCTTCAAAATGCTGCAGAAAATATTTGCTGTCACCCTCAAGCCACTGCGAAATTTTTTCAAAATCGTCTTGTGTGTGATATTGTTTTACACATGTGGTGCGGAACTCATAATCAACCTTTCCCTCTTTTAATATAGAAACGCTCTTTCTGATTCTTTCTATATCTATAGGGGTACCGCAGATTTCGCTGTAGCCCTCAGGTGAGGACTTTATATCCATAGCCACATAATCAAGGAGGCTTTCATTTATAAGGGAAGCGAGAATTTCAGGCTCATATCCGTTTGTGTCAAGCTTGACAGCAAAGCCCATTTCTTTTATGCGGCGTATAAAATCGGGTAAATCCTGCTGCAGAGTGGGTTCACCGCCGCTTATACAAACACCGTCAAGAATACCCTGACGCTTTGACAGGAATGAGAAAAATTCCTCTTCGGTGATAATATCCGGGTTTTCTTCGGTGACAAGACGGGCATTGTGACAGAAGCTGCAACGGAAATTACAGCCGTAAGTGAAAACCGTGCAGGCAACCTTACCCGGAAAATCAAGGAGTGTTGTTTTTATAAGTCCGGTTATTCTCATAATTTTTCACCTAAATCTCTGAGCATATTTTCTATGGAAGTAAAGTGTATACCTTTAATACCAAGCTCGGGGAGTACCTCTAAATTTTTGAGGTTGTCGTCAATCATAAATATTTCGTCATAGTTTTTTTCGAAAGCGCAGACGCAGTGCCTGTATATTGCGGGGTCAGGCTTAGCCATTTTCAGAGCGCTTGAAACAAACATCTTATCAAAAAGGTGCTCAAGGTTATGTTCTTTCATCAGGTTTTCAACAAAGCCTGTGGGGGCATTTGATAAAAGCGCAATGTCATATTTTTTGCCAAGTGCTTCAATGACGGGAGGCATATTTTCGTTGAGCCTTATAAGCTCTTCCCATTCGTCGAGGATAGCCTGCTTTTCCATAGACAGCTCTTCTGCCATAAGTGTGAAAAGCTCCTCACGGTTGATAAGCCCCATATCTGCAGGGATGAAATATTTATCCTTGAGTTTTGCTGCCTCATCGCCCTCAAAGTGACGTGAGAAGAAAACCGGTGCAATTTCACCGAAAATAACACCGAAACAGTCAAATATTATAAGCTTGTTTTTCATTATATAATCACCTGAAATCTATTTTGCAAATGAAATTATAACAATATAATATGAAGATGTCAACAAACTTTAAAGTTAAAGATTATTGTTGCAATATTTTCCTTCTTGTGATATCATATCCACATAAGGCGTATGTGAAAGGATGAAAAAAATGGATAACAACTCAAATGAACTTAATTTTTCTGATGTAGCAAAAGGTATATTAATTGCCGTGTGCATTATTCTTTTAATGGGCACAGGCTATATTGCAGGTATTATCGTTTCACCGAACAACAGTGTCAAGGTTGATAATCAGCAGGATTTCACAGTGCAGAATGCTGAAAATATCAAGGAAGTTGAAATTAAGCCTGTAACCACAACTCAGGGCACAGTAACAACAACAGCGCCCACAACCCAGGCACCCGTTCAGGAAGACACAACAGCTCCCAAGGCTGAAGAAAACGATAAGAACGATGTCACAACAACTGCAAAGGCGCCTGAAAACAAAGAAAAAACAACAGAAGAAATAGTTGCAATTTTCAATGAGAGCGCAAACAGAATCAAGGGTGAAGCAACAAAGGTTGTCAAGAATTATGAAGACCGCACCGTAAACACAGAGCATCTTGTTGTACCTTCAGCACTTCAGTCAACAGCTGAAGAAATGATGACAAAGTTTATGGGTGACGATCTGGAACCTATTGAATACACAAACGCAGAGGAAATTGCAGAAGAATATATGGTTCCCTCACAGAGCTATGTAAGTGTTCTCAAGCCTGAGGATGTCAAGGAAGCAACACTGGTTGACAACGGCAAAGAGTACGAAATAACAATCAAGGCAAAGGATTGCACTAACCCCACATCAGGTGTAGGCGTCGGCTCGGCCTTTGACGTTATTGAAACTGCTGAAATTTCAGAGAAAACCTCAATGATTGAAAAGTTTGACAGCCAGTATTATGACTGTGTTGTAAAATGCAAGATTGATAAGGAAACAGGCAGAATGACCTGGTCAAATTACACTGTTTCAGTTATCATTGACTGCACCGCTAAAATCGTTAAGGTCTTTGATGTTAAATGCGGCATGACATTTGAAAAGGATTACAACATCTTCTATTGATAGAATAAAAAATAAACGGCGGAGAGATCCGCCGTTGTTTTTATGCTGTTTTATCAGTCCCATTCGTCGCCTCTGACTGTATCCATATCAATACCCTTGGTCTCATTTGTTTTGCGCACAAGGCAGATAAGAGCAGCTATAAAGCCGGGCACGAGAAGCGCGAAGGAAACTATACCTGTTACGCTGTTGCCGAGAATTGTGATAAGAGGCAGGCTGATTATGTAGGATATTGCAACACCCACAGCGGTGACGATGAACTGTGCTGACATAGTTGATGAACGCAGATTTGTGGGTGAGGATTCACCTATCATCATAATAATTACGTCATTGGTTGAATAGTAACTGCCTATGAATGCACCGCAGCAGAAGCCGACAACATAGGGATTGAATGCAATTGATGAGCCCACCGAGAAGAGAACGAAGAAAACAAGTCCGTTGAGTGCTGTTGTGATGGCGGCTGCTTTTCTGCCCTTTGAGTCACAGATAAAGCCCATAATTACCTGAGAAATCGCACATCCCAGCGGGAACATAAATAAAGCTGTTGTAACATCGCCTGTGCTCACTGCCTCAAGGGCTGCATCAAGGCTTTCAAAAAGGCCTTTGCCGAAGAAGTTGCCTGCATAGCCATAGGACATGATAACCTGATAGTTGATAGTGCCAATAAAGCCCAGGTTTGCAAGTGAAGAGGTTATATAGAGCCATTTGAGTTGACGGTGACTCATAGCAAATTTAAGTGCAGGGATAAGTCCGCCCTGAGCATCTTCGGCTTTCTTCTGTGCTTGTTGTGCCATTCTTTCTTCTTCGCTCATTTTCAGATAGCGAAGACGTGAATCAATAAAGGTGTCAGGCTCTCTTGCAAAGAGAAGTGCTATAAGGCTTGTTATAATTCCCACAATTGCAGGGATAAGGTAAACCTTTCTCCACTGTGAGGAATCTGTCATAAGCATACGCCTGAGCAGGGGTACGAGCATAACTGCTATATTGGCAAAAAACTTGATTGAGGAATATACCCTTGCCCTGTGCTTTGACGGTGAGGATTCCATAATATAAACAACGTGCATATCGTGGGGAATGAAAAACTGCACCATACACGCACCGATGAAATAAATCGCAAGATTTCCCGAAAGGAAAATGACAAACATGGCAAAGCTCATACCGAAGGTGTTGATGATGAGAAATCTTTTTCTGCCCCATTTATCTGCAAGAGGTCTGTAAAGAAGACCGAGGGCCTGGAAGGGAACAACCAGAATCGACAGAATATCCAGCAGACCGACTGAGCTTTCACCGAATTTTGCAAAAAGGTCGTTGGCTATTTCGGTTTTCATCAGTGTGCCTATCTGTGAAGCAATTTCGTCAGTGGCATAGATTATGCATATAATCAGCACCAGATAAGCAAAGTAGTAATTCTTTTTTGGTCTTGCTTTTTCTTTTTCCCATTTTGCAATTTCTTTTTCGCGCCTGAGAGCAGCTTTCTTAAGCTTTTCAGGTGACATTGTTTTTGTTTTCATACTGTATCCGCTCCTTTTAATACAGTATAGCATATTATTTCAAAAAAGCAAAGGGAAAGCAGAATATTTTACGGTACGCGGCAGGTTGCTGCAGGAGGGGGCGGCTCCGCCAAAATCGCGTAGCGATTTTGTGCGACGGCCGTCGCTTGCCGGATAAAATCCGGCAGCGGAGCCTCAAGGATTTCCTCTTTATGCTTGTTCAGTGGACATGGGCACTGCCCGTTAACATTGTGGGCTGGATTGCCTTTGCAATCTGCACCAAAATTCTCGGCTACCGTTGGCAGCATTTCGGCTATGCCAAGATTGTTTATGTACCCTGGAAGGGTGGCGGACTTTCAATGGGTCTGTTTATCTTCATCAAGGATAATGCAAAAAGCAAGGAATGGACTTATAACTGCCGTATCCACGAATACGGTCACACATGGCAGGCTCTTCTTCTCGGCCCTCTCTACTACATTGTTATTGCACTTCCCTCTGTTATATGGTGCAACTGTTTTGCAGGCTACAGAAAGAAGAACAATGTTCCTTACTCAAAGCTTTACTGCGAAGCTTGGGCAAATGCCTGGGGTCAGAAATTCAGCGGTCTCAAGCAGACAGAAAACCACAATTGATTTAATTTTGACGTTAAAAACACACGGATTGGTCCGTGTGCTTTTTTGTTGTGAAGTTGTGTTTTGAGAGTTAATATGCTGTTAATATGTTTCTAATGTGTTAATTTGGAAATAAACAAACTGGTATTTATTGTAAACTGGAATTATCGTAATAGATATTAGGAGGATAAAAAACTATGAAAAAAATATTAGCGTTGATTTTATCACTCGTTATGGCTTTTTCCTTGGCAGTGCCTGTTGTAAATGCTGCAACAGAAAAGACGGCTGTAGTTTATCTTGAAGGTTACGGCAGCTGGCTCTTTGACGAAAACGGCGAGCAGATTTTCCCCGTTGAATTGGATATTATCGGTGGCATAACTGAGGTGTTTGATGAAATGACCCTTGACCTTGTTATGGGTAAGCTTACGGGAAACTATGATGATTATTCCGAAAAAATGTATAATCTGTTTGCTCCTGCCTTTGCCGAAATAAAGCTTGATAAAAATGGTGAGGCTACTGATGAAAACGGAAATTATTATTTCGGAACAGGCAGCAACCCTGTTACATATGTTCATCATTCAAATGACAGATATGACTGCGGCTACTATCGTTTCCACTATGACTGGAGACTTTCGTGCGAATATAATGCCGAGCTTCTTGCGGACTTTGTTGAAAATGTGCTTGCTTCATCGGGGGCTGATAAGGTGTCGCTAGTTGGTCGCTGTCTCGGAGGCAATATTATTTCCGCTTTTCTTGAAAATGCGCCTGAAGAAACACTTAGTAAGGTGGATGATGCGGTTCTTTATATACCCTCGACTCTTGGTGTTGATTTCATCGGTGCTCTTTTCTCAGGCAATATAGTGTTGGATAGCAATGCTATAGATAACTATGTTGAATATTCTCTCAGCGGCAATGATATTCTTGCATCAGGCGGAAGCGGAGACTTGTTTGAAATTCTCACAGTGACTGTGAACTTCCTGAATGAAGTTTATATACTGGGATTTACTGCTGACGAGATAGAAAAAATCTATGAAGATGTCAAGGGTGATACTCTTGCAAGAATTCTCAGAGATTCCTTTGCTACCTTCCCTTCATTCTGGTCAATGGTACCCGCTGAAAGCGTCGAAGAGGGTATAGAATTTATATTCCCCACAGATGAGCTGAAAACAGAATACGCAGGACTTATTACCAAGATAAGATCATATCACCGGAATGTTCAACTCAAGGCTGAGGAAACAACAAAACGCCTGAGTGAAAACGGTATGGATATTATGATTATATCAAAATATAATTTTCCTGATTTTCCAATTTCAGAGAATGCAATGTGTCAGTCAGACAGTACTGCGGCTACCTTCAGAACTTCTTTTGGTGCAACAACCTCAGATTTCGGCAGTGTACTTGATAAAAAGTATATAGCGGCAATTGCACCTGAAAATAAAAAATATCTCTCAGCAGATGATATGATTGATGCTTCAACCTGTGTGCTGCCCGATAAAACATGGTTTATAAAAAATCTCTATCACGATGAGTTTCCTGCGAGTGTGGACAGGCTTATAAACAAATTTATTTTCACCGAAAATGCGACGGTCAACACCTTTGCCGAATATCCCCAGTTCCTTAACTATGACAAGGAAACCGACAGTCTTTCACCTGTTACAGGTCTTGATGACGGTGATATAATTGTCAAAGGTACCGTAACAAGTAAGCTTGCATCTTTTATGAAGTTTATGAATCTTGTAATTGATATTATTAAAAAGGTTGTCAGCGGTGAAATTGACCTCGGTGCACTTTTAGGATAAACAACAAGAACCCGGAAAAATCCGGGTTCTGTTTTTTTATATATCGGATAATCAGTTTACAAAATACTTCTTCCATGAAGCATCTGTGAGAATTTCACCCTTTGCAATATTGAATATAAGGGGAATCTGATGGCCGTTCTTTTCAGAAACGATTTTAATGATGTCTTCACTGAGATATTCTGCAGAGATAATCTTTTCATCAGTCTTGTTGAAGAAGACCTTAATGAGCTCCTGTGCGTGCTTGTCATAGTCACCTGCATTATCTGAAATGAAAAGAACATCGCCGCAAAGGTTGTTGATTCTGCCAAGGAGATATTTCTGCTCATTGGTGAACTTAAGGTTATTCTTTCTCAGGAAGAATACATCAGGGTCATTCATCCATGCTCTGCCGCTGAGGTGACGGCGGAAGATGGAGTTGTTGATAGCACTTCTTGCACTCAGCATTTCATTGCTTACCTGAATACGGCTATAGAACTTGCCCTTGTATGTAAGGTCAACGTCACAGCTGATTCTGCAGGCATCGCAGATACCCAGAGCAGGACCGATGGGCACACCGCAGCCGAGGAAGAGCTTGTCTCCGACACATTCACGAAGGAATTCCATAGCATCGCACATAATTTCACCGCGGCTCTTGCCGTGACGGGGCTTGATGCACTGGCTGTAAAGGAAGTCGAGCTTAACCATGTCGTAGCCCCACTCGTTGAGCACTACATCAAAGACATGTCTGAGATATTCTCTTACGTTTTCATTATAGATATCAAAGGTGTAAGCACCGCCCCATGCGATGCAGCCAACCATAGGCTCGCCATTTTCATGTTTGATAAGCCAGTCGGGATGCTCCTTAGCCATGCGTGAAACCTTCTGACAGTTGAAGGGAGCAAGCCAGATACCTGCCTTATAGCCCTTCTTATGGATTTCATCTGCAATATATTTCATGCCCTTGGGGAATTTTGCAGGGTTGGGGTCAAGCCAGTCACCGATGAAGGTTTCATAACCGTCGTCAATCTGGAAGATGTTAACCTGGTCTTTATAGGGGTCAAGACCGTTCAGGTCACGGATGATAATATCCTCGGTGATATTCTGGAAGTAGTTATACCATGAGGTGTAACCGCTCATTTTGCCGTGTCTTGTTTCGGGCATTTTCCACATTGCAAAATATTTGTCGAAAACCTCTTCATAATCGCCTTCAAAATAAACGATATCAAAAACCTTGAGAGGCTCTGTTACCACCTTGCCGAGAAGGTCTTTGCAGAAGAAGAACTTGTTTTCCTTCATCTTAACCTTGAAAATGGTGTAGCCTGTCTTTTCACTGAGTGAGCCCCAGAGGCGGACTCTTTCGCCTGTTTTGATATAAGTGTAGCAATGGCTGTGGAATTCGCCTTTTTTGCCTGAGTAATCAACAATCCATTCGTCGCTTGTCTTTTTGGCAAGGTCCTTTGTGAAGTCGCTGATATTTGCAAGCTTTATGGTGGAGGGCATAATTTCATCAGCTTTCCATTCTTTTGTCTTTGTCCATGACTGATAGCCGTTTGCAAAGAACTTGTCACCGCTTCTGAATTTATAGGGCATTTCAGCATAGAAATCCACAAGCTCGAAGGTTGCCTTGGGCACAAGTGTTACGGAGTATCTGTTATCCTTGTTTTCAATTTCGAGCTTATAAAGGTCGTTTTCAAGAGCAGTTGATGTCACAACCTCTGAGCCGACTTTATACTTGATGGTGTATTGCTTGTTCATCTTAATCTCTCCTTTGTTTTTTTATGGTTATATTCTAACAAATATTTCCTTGTTTATCAATAATAATCTGAAGGTTTTACAAATCATTTAATATTGCATTGTTTGGCAGTTCGTGCTAAAATAAAAGAGAAAGCAGGTGTAATTATGAAAGGACTTTGTTTTAATGATATTCTGAATGCGGATTTTAAATTATATGAGGGTAATCCCGTTATACGCAACCCGCTGAACAGCTTTGTGGTTGCCGACCCCAGTGTGCTCACACCTGAAACCTCCCACGACGGTAAGTGGCATCTCTTCTGTCACACTTTTTTCGGTGTGCATCGTTATGAGAGCTCTGACGGCATAAACTGGAAGCATATGAATAAAATTGTCCGCCGCGCCATGCGTCCGGATATTAATCTAATTGACGGCAGATATTATCTTTTTTATGAAAGAACGCTTCCGCCTGTGCTCAATGCACTGAGTCTTGTGGGTGTAAAATGGAAAAGCGAGATTTACTGCACTGAAAGCAGCGACCTTAAAACCTGGTCAGAGCCCTATGCCGTTATAAGAAAAACACGTCCCTTTGAAGAGGATAAGCACGGCACTGCAATTTCCAATCCGTTTCTCATAAAGATGGACGAAAACTACCGCCTTTACTATTCCTGCGGTCAGACCTTTATCAAGGACTGCGGCTTCTGTGAGCCTACACACATTTCCTTTGCAGAAAGCAAAAAGGTGTCTGAGGGCTATGTTTCCCGTACCCTGCCGATTATCAGCCCTGACGAGAATAAAGAATATCTCAACCTTTGCTCAGGCTGTCTGAAGGTCTATAAGCTTTCAGACTGTTATATAGGTCTGCAGAACGGCTTATATAAAAAAGACGGCAAGAGCCATTCTGCAATTATGCTGCTCAAAAGTGATGACGGAGTCAATTTCGAGTTTGTCAAGCCTTTCCTTGTGCCTCAGAAATGCGGCAACAGCGATTGGATGGCGCAGTATGTATATGCCTGCTGTCTGACTTATTATGACGGCAAACTCAGACTTTATTTTAATGCCAGAAATGTTTCCGATAACCTCAGAGGCAGAGAATGCATAGGCATTTATGAGGCAGAGATATGAAAAAAAGCCTTAAGATAATTATCAGCATTATTCTTGTTGCCGTTATTGCTGCGGGAGGGTATCTTGTGAATATGTTCGGTGTTTTTGCAGAGGGCAACAGCAGATTTTATGACGTGGATTGTCTTGTTACAGACAGTGAAAGTCCCCTCAGGGGCAAGACAGGAATATTCCTTGGAAGCTCCGTTACATACGGTTACGGTTCACTTGGTGTGAGCTTTGTGGATTTTCTTGAAAAGACTGATGGCATCAACACTGTGAAAGAGGCGGTTTCAGGCACAACTCTTGTTGATAACGGCAAGAATTCCTATGTTGCCAGAATGAAGACAATCAATACTGACCTGAAGGCAGCTTTCTTTATGTGTCAGCTTTCAACCAACGATGCAACAAAAGAGCTACCCTTAGGGGAGATATCCGGGAGCTTTGATATTGCTGAGTTTGACACATCAACAGTTACCGGTGCGGCAGAGTACATAATAGCTTATGCAAAGCAGACCTGGAATTGCCCAGTTATTTTTTACACTCAGGCAAAATATGACAGTGAAGCTTACGGCAAAATGGTGGATATGCTTCTCGCTCTTAAAGAAAAGTGGGGCATAACCGTCATTGATTTCTGGAACAATGAAGAAATCAACAGCATAACTGATGACGCAAGAAAACTTTATCTTGTTGACCATATTCATCCCACCAAGGCAGGCTATATCGAGTGGTGGCTGCCTGAATTCAGAAGAGTGCTCGCAGAGGTCGCACTTTAAAAGGAGCAGATTATGATAAGAAAAATTGACGGAACTTTCTTTGAGTTCAGACATCACAACACTGCCGAGGGCAAATACTGGAATCCTGCTCTGGAAAAGTTTCAGGGCGAAGACTGGCGCAATAAGGTGCGTGAAATTGCAGAGCTCGGAATGGAATATATAGTTGTTATGGCAACGGCTCTTTATGACAGATGCTATTTTCAGTCTGAGGTTTTTCCTTTTGCTGATATGCCCTGCAGTGACCCTATCGAAGAAATTCTTGATGAAGCTGACAAATGCGGTGTGAAGGTTTTTCTCGGCAACGGCTTTTACGGTGACTGGAGAAAGGCTAACTATAACATAAAAAGTCAGGAGGTAATAAGCAGGTCTTTTGCCGCTATGGAAGAGCTGGCTGAGCTTTATGCTCATCATAAAAGCTTTTATGGCTGGTACTTTCCTGACGAAACCTGCATAATATTGCGCTTCTCAAAAGACTTTATGAAATATGTCAATCTCTGCTCAGCTCACTGCCATTCACTCACTCCCGATAAAAAGACTCTTATTGCACCCTTCGGCACAAACCTTGCCCTTGCAAATGAAGGTTATGTGAGAAGACTTGCCGAAATGGATGTGGATTTCATTGCATATCAGGATGAGGTCGGCGTAAAGAAAACTCCTGTTGCAAGAACAGAAAAGATTTTCGAAAGGCTGAGAAAAGCTCACGATAAAGCAGGCAGGGCAGAGCTCTGGGCAGATATAGAGCTCTTTGATTTTGAGGGTGTTGTCTATAACAGTGCACTTCTTCCTGCACCCTTTGAGCGAATAAAAAAACAGCTTGAGAATGCTGCACCCTATTGCGACAAAATTCTCAGCTATCAGTACCTCGGCATTATGAATCCTGCCTCTTCAGCAAGCTTTTCGGGACACCCCGATTCAGTCAAGCTTTATGAGGCTTACAGAAAGTATATCGGCAAATGATATAAGAATATGACAAAGCCCCTGACCGGAGTCAGGGGCAATTTTTATTCGGATTATTCTTTATTGAAAAGGTCTGAGATAACCTGAATGAGAAGTCTGAAGAATCTGAGAATCTTCTGGATGAAGTTTTCTTTTTCTGCAGGAGTCTCAGCATTATTGTCATCCTCTATTGCTTTTGCAAGAGGAACAAGTGTGTCGGTTTCTTCGATATAGTCGAGATACTGAGTATAGTTTGCATCATCAAAAACAGTGAAGTTGCCGTGTGCCCTGACAAACTTATAGATAAGCTGGTCAATTGAGGGAGGGAAGGGGTCGTGTGAAATGTTCTTGACAAACCATGTTGTGTCGGGGAATATACATGTTGAAGCGTCGATTACCTTGTCGGGTGAAAGATACTTCTTGTCTTTAAGTGAGTTAATGTATTCATCTGAAAGGGTTTCGCCGTAGTTAGCTGAGGTAGCATAGAATGAAACGTGATATACGTCTGAAACCATGTCTGTCTGCTGCTTTGCGTTTTCATAGAAGGGATAGCTGGGGATGTTGTACTTTACAAGCACAGCAAAGGGAATGCCGTCTGCTTCCAGATTTTTCATAGTTTCAGGAAGCTTCTTCATTACGTTGTAATGCCAGTCGTTATTCTTTTCGATAAGACCCTTATATTCTTCTTCTCTGCCGCCGAAAACAAATTCCATAGCATCCTCATAATATTCTTCGCCGATCATTGACCAGAATGAGGGGAAGGTGCCGAAGGTGCCAAGAAGAAGGCGGGGGATAAGATTATCCTTCACTTTTTCGAGAAGCTTGTTGATGAGGTCTGTGGCAATGCCGAGAGCCCTTGCTTCCTGAAGAATTGAAACGAGCACAGTAACAAGCTCTGCCATTGTTTCATCTTCAATAAGATTGCCGTGGGTGAGATAATAGTCAAGGAATTCGTCAAGTCTCTTATCATCAACTGAAAGCTGACCTGAATAAATTGCACCGAGAAGATCAAGACCGAGTGATGAGGGTTCATACATTACGAATGAATCAATGCTCTCTTTTGCGTGATCATAATATTCTGTGAAATATGCGCTGACCATATTAGCACCCATGCATCTGCCGATAAGCACAACCTTATCCTTGCCTGTGAGCTCCTTTACGCGGTCAATGTGTGCCATCAACTGATCGCAGACAACCATAGGTGAAAGACGCCAGTCATAAGCAAAGAGATAATCCATAAGAGCATAGTTGCCGGTCTTTTTGGGATAGTTGATAGCTGCTGATTCCTTCTGAATGCCTGAGCCGTTTGAAGCTTCGCCGTTTTTGTCAAGAATCATCTTTTCAAAAAGAGGCACAATGTGGTTAACGAGTTCATCGCAGTAAGCATCGTAATCGTCTTTGATGATACCTGCAGCAAGTTCCTTGAGGCAGGGAGCAAGAGCTTCCTTGACAACAGCGCCGATGTCTACACCGATTTTCCAGACACGGTTGCTTTCTGAAGGATTGTTCTTATCTGCATAAAGCTTGTTACGTGAACCTGTAACATAGATTATGGGGTACTCTGTGTCGTCAGCAGCATAAACTGCAGGCACGAAAAGACCAAGAACCATAATAAGGGTTAAAACAAGTGAAATGAGTTTCTTGAGTTTCATAATTACATCTCCTTTATGATTATAAAATGTTTATAAATAAAAAACATATTATGAACAGATTATATACCATTAATTAATATTTGTAAAGAAAACAAACGAAATTTTTGCAATCGGTGCAAAAAAACAGCAGGTTTTTCTGTGGACTATTGTGTTTTGTTTGCTTTTTGTGTTAGAATAAAGCATAAAACACTGAAGGAGAAAAATTCAATGAGAAAGAATTTAGGTGCAAAAACAATACTTTATCCTATGCCGGTGCTTATTATCGGAACATATGATGAAAAGGGTACACCCAACGCAATGAATGCTGCCTGGGGCGGTATAAGCGAAGAAAATGAAATATCAATCTGTGTCAGTGATGAGCATAAAACAGCTGAAAATGTGGTTAAAAGCGGTGCCTTCACTGTCAGTGTTGCAGATGAAAATAATGTTGTTGCAGCTGACTATGTGGGCATTGTTTCGGGGAATGATGTCCCGGATAAAATTGCAAAATGCGGCTGGACGGCAGAAAAAAGTGAGCTTGTCAACGCACCGGTTTTCAGACAGCTGCCTATGACTCTTGAATGTGAGCTTATAAGCTATGATAAGGAAAACTGCCGTCTTGTGGGAAAGATTGTCAATGTCAGTGCTGATGAAAGCATCCTGGATGAAAAAGGCAGAATTGATCTTAATAAGTTTCCGCCCATAACCTATGATCCTGTGGGACACACCTACAGAGTTTTAGGCGAGGCTGTGGGAAAGGCTTTTTCAGACGGAAAAAAGCTGAAATAATTATCGGGAAATATTATGGATTATAAACGAATAAGGATTACAAACAACAGTGGCAGAAAAGTTAATGTAATTAACGGTGATGAAATTACTTCGCTGCCACAAGGTGAAAGAATTAATATATATACCAAAGCCGACACACTGAGATTTTGCTATGCTGAAGAAAAAAGATTGTCTGTTTTGATTTTTAAGCACCCAAGTCTTAACAAAAGATATAATAAAGAAATCGGCCCGGGGTTTACTCTGTTTTTTGACAGTGAAATAAAAACAGAGGATATTCACGGTGATATTGAACTTAACGAGAGAATATATACCTACGGCCATTCTGTGATTTTTGCTTTTATCAAAGCGGACATTGACAGCGATTATAAGCTGTTATGGCGAAACAGATTTGACAGGAATATATTACGTCTGATTTTTTATTTCACTTCACTGCTGTGGATTGTGGTAACGGGTTTGCTCTTAGCAGCGGGAATAAGCCTATTGTTTGAGGAGTTTCATTTCGGATATATTATCATGTGTCTGAGCTTTCTTATGTTGTTTGTTGTGGGTATAAAAATTTTTAAAGACCACAGAAAGTTTATAGGCATTGCGGATAATACAGAGGATATACTTCTTGATTGTAAACCTGTAGTAATAATAAATTCGACAAAATACGTTCTTGAATTTCATGCTGTAGAATGAAAAGGAGAAAAATTATGAGCAAGGAATTACCCCGTACCTATGTGCCTTTTAAGGATTGGGCAGAAAAATCAAAGCAGACTGAATACACTGAGCCTACACCTCTTCTCAAGAGCGACGGCACTCTCAATGCGCGTGGCTGGGCGAGACACAATGTTTTTCAATACGACAGAAATTTAGTTAAAAAAGAGCGCTTTATCAGCAAAAAAGAGTGGGATTATTATACAGTTACCGACGGCAGGAAGCAGCTGCTTGTTTCCTTTGCAAATGTGGGCATAGGCGGCTTTATGGGGCTTCGCCTTATTGACCTTCACACAGGTGAGGTTCATGCTGACGGCTCGTCAATATTTGTGGGAGGTAATAAATTTCTGCCTCTTGGCAGAGTTGATGCACCGGGTGTATTTAAAGGCAAGTCAGGTAAAACCGAGTTTGAATTCAATACTAAGGAAACTGAGCGGACAGTTTATTTCAAGATGCTTCATCAGGGCAAAAATTTAGAGTGCAATCTCACAATGGATATACCCGAAGGCCTTGAGAGCATAACAACCGTTCTTCCTTTTAAGGGTGATGACACCAAGTTCTTCATGACCACAAAGCAGAACTGCATGCCCGTTTCAGGTGTGTTCCGTTTTGGCGATTACACCTATGAATTCAGCAAGGACAGCGCCTTCTGCTCACTAGACTGGGGCAAGGTCAACACTCCGAGAAGGCTTGTGTGGTACTGGGGAAGCGGTGCAACCTATTTAACCGACGACAAAGGTGAAAAGCACATCTTCGGTTTTGAAATAACATGGGGAATCGGCGATGAAAGCCATGCGACGGAAACCTGTCTTTTCTATGACGGCAGGGTACATAAAATAGGTGCCGTTGATGTGGAAAAATTCCCTAAAGACAGATTTATGGAAGAGTGGAGGTTCGTTTCAGAGGACGGAAGATTCAACCTGACTATGAAGCCTACCTTCGACAACCGCAGCGACCTTGATCTGAAGGTGATTGCAAGAATGAACTGCCACCAGATTTACGGCATATGGAACGGCGATGTGACCCTTGATGACGGCACAAAGCTTGAAATCAAAGACTTGTTTGCTTTCTGCGAATATGTTGAAAACAGATGGTAAAATTAACCCCCGACCTTTTCGGAAAACTTCCTCAGGTCGGGGATTTTTTTGTTTAACGGTGATCTGACATTTCTTTTCGTTTTTTTCTGCGCACACGGTTGATGTGCCTTTCAAAATCTCCGTTGTTGATAAGCTCACTGAGAACAAATTGCTCAAAGGTGGGCACAGAACAGGAATAAAATCCCAGCTTTTCCTGAAAGGGTCTGACCAACCTTCTGGGAAGTACCATATAACCCACACGCAATGACGGGGATATTGTTTTTGAAAAGGTGTTGAGATAAATTACATTATCCTTATCCGAAAGAACGAAAAGAGTGTCGGTGGGCTTGGCTGAAACAGAAAACTCCGAGTCGTAATCCGATTCGATAATGAAACGATCAGCCTTATCCGCCCAACGGATATATTCATAACGTTTTGACGCCGTTGCAGTGACACCGCTGGGAAAACTGCGATAGGGGGTTGTGTGAAGCACATCGGCCTTGCTTGAGGCTAAGGCCCTGCTGTCAATACCGTCGCGTGAAAGAGGCAACAGTTCACAAACGACACCTGCAGTGCGGTAAATCTGCTCGATTTTTTCATAAGACGGTGACTCGATGGCATAAACCTTATCCCTGCCAAGAAGGTCAACAATGAGACCGTAAAGATATTCTGCGCCTGAGCCGATGATAATCTGCTCTGTATCAATTATTATTCCGCGGTTTCTTGCAAGGTATTGCCTGAGTGCGTTGCGAAGCTCAAGGCAGCCCTGGTTAGGTGACTTTTCAAGAATTGCACTGTTATAGTCACTCAGAACTCTGCGCATGGTTTTGCTCAGCAGTGAAACAGGGAAAACGGGATATGAATGAACACTGCGGTCGGGGCTGTGACGGATTTCATTAGTGCCAAGAGAAACAGCAAATCCGTCTGTTTTGCGGAAAATCACAAAGTAACCGCTTCTTTCACGTGCCTCAACATATCCCTCATCGCACAGCAGGGCATAGGCGTGCTCAACGGTGACGGTGCTTGTGCCTGTTTCATCGGCAAGCAGTCTTTTTGAGGGAAGCTTTTTGCCAAAGGCATAAACTCCGTTGATAATATCCTCCTTCAGCTGGCTGTAAATCTGAAGATATGCCGGTTGAGAGAGACTGTCAATTTTATATCTCATAGTGCTTATTTTGTGTGAAGTCTTATTGCGGTTACACTGTACTGGGGAACAGTGTAGTTGAATTTTTCGCTGAAGCCGCCGAAGGAAAACTCTTCCATAACGCAGTCTTCCTTTGCACCGAGGATGTTATCGTTGTTGAGGCTGTCGCCTGATACCTGATAAACTGTTGCAGTGCTTTCGATTTCAGCATTTTCGATATTTATGGCAAAAACTCTGTCTGAAGAGGTGACGTTGACAAGCTTGATAATAATGTCACCTGTTTCTTCATCGGTTGAAACAACCTGATAAGCCTCTGCGTTGGTGCTTTCCTGAGGATAATAGTCAAACTGCAGTTCACCGTCTATATAGCCCTTGATGTTGAAATCACTGACCTCAATTCTGATGTCATAGGTTCTGCCTTCTTCCACAGTGAAATCGGTGAGTGTTTCGAAAAGAGCTTCACTCTTGATGCCGTCTTCCACTCTCTGAAGAGCTGATTTTGTGTTGCTCCAGCCACCGATGTTCCAGAAGAACATATTGTTTTCATCTTCATAGAGGAAGGGAATAAGGAAGCCCTCGCCGCCCTTAGTTTTGGTTGCCTTGAAGGTGTAGGTGTAATCTGACCAGTCTTCATCGCCGAACACTGAAATTGCACCAAGAGGATGATAGGGATGATAATCGTTATTCTGCTGAAGCTTGCCGTCTTTGATTTTCCAGTCACCGTCAGTTATCTGCTGCCAGTTCCACCAGAAGTTAGTGGGCAGTGAGAAGTTATCCTGTCCGAGAAGTCTGCCGTTTTTGTTGCTGACTACTTTTACATCGTCAAACTCTGCTGTGGTCCACCATGTGCCGAGGCCCACCTTACCTCTGAGAGGTTCGGGTTGGATTTCAGCGCCTGAGAGTTCAGATTTTATGAGAGTGTCACCTGCATTGTTTGAGAAAAGCTTCTGAACATAATAGTTTATTGAGCCTGTTGAAAGGTGGTTGTTAAACCAGATAAGGTTAGGTGCCCAGTGAGTTGCTGTCAGGTTGCCGAAAAGGGGAGCATAGGCAGCCATAATAACCATATCACTGTTTCTTTCAAGGCCTGTCATAAATGCTGCCTCAGCGAGCGCTGATTCGAGTCTGTTTGACCTTGCGGCATATTCACCGAGAAAGACCTTTAATCCGCCGCCGTAATGGGTGTCTGTCATATTTTCCACTGTTCTTGAATAGTTTTCAGGGTCATAGTGGTCAACGTTTTTGAAGAACCATGAGGGCTCGTTATAGTAGTGATGGTCAGTGGCTCCTGCAAATTCGTCTGCGGTGATGCCGTTTTCGGTTATGTAATCCTTGGCGTATTCATAAGATGCATAATAGTTTGCGCCGCTTGTGGCATCGTCTGCACCTGAGGAATAAATAAGCTCGAGTCCTTCATATAATTCGGGATTATTCTTTTTTGCTTCGTTGAAGCTTTCAAGGAAGATTTCATATCTTTCGAAATAAACCTCGCCCTCCTGCTCATTGCCGATGCAGATATATTTAAGCTCAAAGGGCTCTTCGTGACCGAGAGAAGCTCTGACCTTACCCCAGGTTGTGGTTTCGTCGCCTCTGCAGAATTCCACAAGGTCGTGCATATCCTGAAGATATTGTCTGAATTCGTCTGAATCGATGTCAACGGGGCCCTTGCCGCGCATCTGACAGTTAAGACCGCAGTTGAGTACGGGTACACCGATTGCACCGATATCCTCGGCAAGCTGGAAATATTCAAAGAAGCCGAGGCCGTAGCTCATATAGCAGGGCTGAGGGTCGTCAGTGGCAGAAACATTTGTCCACAGGTTGATGCCGTATTTTCTTGCTGCAACATCACCGTATCTGCCGTTGAATTCAAGAGGCAGACCGTTTCTGCCAACGCCGATTGAATCCTTCCAGTTGTACGCGCTGTCATAGTCCCAGCCTTCAATTATGCAGCCGCCGGGGAAACGCAGAAAAGCGGGACTCAGCTCAGCGAGCTTTGTTGCAAGGTCAGTTCTCATGCCATGACCCTTATAGGTTTCGGGCATAAGTGAAACCATATCTATAGCGGCTTTACCCTCTTCGGTGAGTACCTGAAGATAAACATCTTTAGAAGCAGTGCGGCCTGATTTAAGGGTGAGCTCATATTTTGCCCACTCGTCAGTGATGCTTTCAATTGTGCCGCTTGCTGCTGTAACATTGCCTGCCGTAAGGTTGACAATTATCTTGCCGCTGTAACCTTCAAGACCTTTTGCATAAACTGAAAAGCTGTATTCTTCACCCTTTTCAATTGCCATACCGTCGAGGAAGCCTCTGTTGGCAACACCTGCAGGGGAGGCCGATGTGTTGGTGATAACAAGATAGTTGGTGTTGTTTTCGTTAAGACAGCCTGAAATATCATTCTTTATTACCTCAAGAGATGCATCGCCCACCTTGCTGAAGCCGTAAAGCTCATCATCAAGGGCGAGAGTGCCGTATTCAAATGAACGGTTGACAACCTTTTCGGCATAAAGTCCGCCGTCAGCAGCGAAGTTGATATCCTCAAAGAAGATGCCGTAAAGCAGGTCGCTGATGTCGTGAATTTCGTCTTTTGCATCGATGCTGAGTGTGTAATCAGCTACAGTTTCACCTGCATCATACCATGTTACGGAATTTTCTTTGGGGCGTGAGGTGATAAGCTCAGCATCGCCATCGCCGATAAGGGATAAGGCAGTGAGAATTGAAATAAAAACTGCAGATATCTTTTTGAAAAAAGCTAATATTTTCTGTTGCATAATTTCCTCCTGTGAATTGTTTTATTTTGTCAGACTGTTGACAGTTATTTCTGCGATCTGAGGTGCAAAGGCTTCCATGCCGTTAAAGATGGTGTTGCCGCTGTTAGTCAGGCTGATTTCATTGGCTCCTTCAAGCAGGTCAAGGCTGAAGGTAACTGTTTTATAGGTGTAGATGCTGTTTGTGTTACGGCAGAAAACATCCTGAGCTTTTCCGTTTGCCGTGACAGTGAGATATCTTTCAATAAGGTCAACGTTATAGGAGTGCACTCCGCCCTCGGAGTTGTTTGCATAAAGAAGAGTCACTCTGTAGGCGCCGTCTTCGGGCACTGTGACAGTGAATGTGCCTTCACCGCCGTTGTTTGAAATGTTATCGATATAGCTGACACCGTATTTATCTGTGAGAAGCTGAGCCTTGCCGCTAAGAGCAATATCCTTTGCCGGCACTGTAACTGTGAAGGCTGCTTCTTCAGTTTCACAGAGTGTGAAGCTCATATTTTCTTTATCAAATGAAATTTCGTTGAGACCGCGTCTGAGATAAATAATATCTCCTGACTCGATGTCTGCTTTTATGCCGTCAACTGTTATTTCAGCAGAGGTGCCCGATGTGTTTATAATATAGTATGCATCTTCGGGTGCAACTGCAAGGAAGGCACTGCCGTTTTCGCTGTCTTCGGTGATATAGATTTCATCACTGCTTTCGTGACGTGAAACAAGCATGCTGTCAAGGACATATGTGCCTTCGTTATTATAAAATTCAATGGTGTGAATGCCTGCACAAAGCTCTTTTATAAAGGTTTTGCTTGTGGTGTATTCACTCTTGACGGTGTTTTCAAGGCTGATGATTTCTTCCTTGCCGTCAATTATCATTCTGACAGTGGCATTATCTCTGCCCTGAGGATTGCCCCAGGCATCGTTTGCCTTGCCGAAGATTATTTTAAGGTCATATTCACCTTTTTTGTCGGTTGTGAAGGTGAGCTTTACACCGTCGCCGTCTTTTTCCATGCCGCCGACCATGCCTGCCTGTTCACCTGTTGTGGCATAAGCACTGTCATAGGTGTAAGCATCGCCCTTGAGTCTGCCCTTTTCGAATTCATATCTTTTGGGGATGTTAGTGTTTCTTACTGTTTCTGCGTTTTCCTTTTCGGGGGTGATTGTTATAAAGTAAACAGCATCCTTATCTGTGGCAGGCAGATTTATGTCAAGGGTGCCTGATGTCACCTTTTTATTATACTGTCTTAAAAGTACGGGGGAGGACACTATGCCTGAGATGCCCTCGTAATAGACACTTTCCACCCTGACATTGACACATTCGCCAAGCTCGGTTTTATCGAGATTTTCAACCTTGACAAAGGCTCTTTTGTCACTGCCAGTGACTATCATATTTATTTCTTTTTTATCTTTGGTGAGTGACGCGAGAGAGTCGAGTCTGTTTTTGGGGTTATATTCGTTTTCTGTTTTGCTGCTTGTGAAAAGTCTGTGCTGACCCTTCATTTCGGCATATTTTCTGTAAAGCCACCAGTTTGAGTTGGGGGAGTTGTCATCAGCGCAGGTGTCATTCAGGTTGTTTGAAAGGCGCCAGTAAGCCACGTTGCCCCATATGCCTGTTTCTTCCATAGCGATGATATAATGAAGCATATCTGAGGGGTTGCCGCATTCTTCCATTTCACCGTATTCGGTGACGATGATGTCAAGGGGAGCTATGCCGTTTTCGGTTTCTATGCGGCGGTAATCCTCATAGTGCATATGCCAGTCGGGCACTGACCAGTAGGCGAGCTCATGCCAAATCATAATTTCGGGAAGGCAACCGTTTTCGGTGCAGAAATCCATAAAGCCTTCAATTTTAGTTGTTTCATAGTCACAGAAGCCGGGACCTCCTGTTTTTGCATCGGGGGCAATTGACTTGACTAAGTCGTAGGTGGTTTTCCAAGCCTCATAGAAATTGCTTCTGCCGATTTCGTCATAGTGGCACACACCGTCAACATAATTGCCGAACCATATAGCATTGTCGCACTCGTTATAAAGGCAATAAACTATTTTATCGCTGTAGGGCTGACTTTCTATGTAGCGCACCTTTTCTTCAACAATGGGGAGATATCTTTCGGTCATAAACTTTCTCCAGTCATAAGTACCCTGCCGTCTCATTTCCATTATCTCATCGTGGCAATAATACCATGTGTCGAAGGCATCCTGAAGATAAACAACTATGTAATCGCAGTTATCGAGCTGAGACTGTATATGGTCAACGTCACCTGTGGGATGCTGAAGTCCGCCGGGCACCTTCTGTGAAACGGATGATATTTTAAGTGACTGCGTCAGTGTTTTGCCTGGCACACCGTTTTCGGCAAGACCGTAAAGAAAGCCCGTTGCCTTTGTGGTTGTTTCGCCCATTATGTTGCCGGCATCAACCTTAAGTGTTGGTGCACCTATAACGGGTACAGCCTCAAAAAAGAGTATAAGTGAGATCAGAAAAGAAAGTAATTTGGTCATTATGCGCTCTCCTTTGCTTATTTTCTGATATAGTATATCATAAACCTTTTGGATTAAGCAAGTTAATTGGTGATTTTCGTTAATTTTATTGGCATTTTTGCACAAATTTTGTGCTTCTGTCTTGCAATATTTTTTTATTGTGTTATTATACTCAATGGAGGGTTAGCGCCCTGAAATTTGTGCGGAGGCGAAGGCTTTGACCGATAAAGAACTGAGAAAACTTAACAGAACAGAGCTTCTTGAAATGCTTCTTGCTCAGAGTAAGGAAAACGAGGCACTCAAAGCACAAGTCAGTGAGCTGACCAAAAAGGTTGAGGACAGAACCCTTGCAATGCGTGATATCGGCTCAATTGCCGAGGCAGCTATTGCCGTTAACGGTGTTTTCACTGCAGCGCAGAATGCTGCTGACCAGTACCTTGCCACTGTTATGGAAATGAATCAGGGCACTGAAAAGCGTTGCCACGAAATGATTGAGCGCACAAGAGCTTATTGTGACAAGCTTCAGAATGACACCTTCTATAAATGCAGCTCAATGGAAACTGATGCCAAAAACCGTTGTGCAGAAATTCTTTATGATGCACAGGAAAAGGCTAAAATCACAATGTCCTCACTCACAGGTGCACTCAGAGATTATTATCTCAGACACGAAGATAAGCTTCGTGAGCTGCCACCCGACCTGCAGCGGCTTATCCGCTCACCTCATTAATTGTATATAAACGGCGAAGCCGTTTGCCGCCGCAGGCGCTGAATCAATTTCGTGCCGCCCCGACAAAAGACGATGCACCGTCTATATAAATATTAAAATTTAATTCTCTTTTAAAGAGGAAAGGAAGCAATCATGAAAAACATGAAAAAAATTGCAAGCGTAGTACTTGCTCTTGTAATGGTTTTTGCAATGGCTTCAGTAGCTTTTGCAGCTAACATTACAATTAACGGCGGAGCAACAGGTGCAGAATATGCAGCTTATAAACTCCTTAATGCTACAAACTCAG
>JAZNUW010000136.1:0-11228 GCA_045592465.1 Acutalibacteraceae bacterium
ATCTTGCTCAGAAGTGAGGTTCTTGAAATGAGGGCATCGTGTGAAATAGCCACACCGGGAACAATCATACCGCCGATATATTCCTTCTTGCTGTTTATAACAGAAAGGGTGGTTGCAGTGCCCATATCAATAATAATCATAGGCGCTTTATATTCATTAAGGCATGCTACGGCGTCAACCACAAGGTCGCTGCCCAGCTGGCTGGGGTTGTCAATAACAATGCTAAGACCCGTCTTGATTCCGGGGCCTATAACCAGCACCTCACAGCCGATGAATTTTTCAATTGCACTTTTAACGGTGTTTGTCACAGCCGGTACAACAGAAGAAATAATTGCGCCCTCAACTGACTTTGTGTCAATGCTGTTCATTTCGAAGGCGGTTTTTATTGTTGCCGCGTACTCCAGAGCCGTTGCCGTGTGGTTAGTTGATATTCTCTCACGGAAGATGACGTCCTGCTCTCTGAAGCCGCCGAGAACTATGTTTGTGTTACCGATGTCAATAGCTAAAATCATTTTTGCCACCTCATTTAATTGCTTTTGCTTTATAAAGGGCGTTGCCTACTGCGCCTGTGATAAGTGTTGACGCTAGCATCTCAAATAATGCGTTGATGCCGACGAAGGCAACCATAAAGGCTAAAACATTCTTGCCGCCTCTCATACCCATAATATAATCGGTCTGGCCGAAAAGGAGAACCAGTGTGGTGGTGAAGAAAAGGGTGTTGAGGAAGGCTGAAAGAAAGCCTGTGATAAAGCAGGGAATTTTCTTGCCGAGCTTTTGTGAAAGGGGCTTGTGAGTTGCGCCTGAGATAAGACCTGCAAGAACACGAGGCAGCATGCAGAGAATGAATGTGAAAACGGGGTTGATGCTCAGCAGCGTTGCACCGAAAGCACTGGTACCCTGAACACACTGCAGAAAACTTGTCAGTCCGAAAACGGCTCCGACAGTTGCACCGCCTGATGCGCCGAGAGCGATTGCAGCAACGGCAACGGGGATAACGTTGAAGGTTATCTCAATTCCGCCCAGTCGCAGATAGCCTAAGGGAGTGTAGGACAGCACTAAAAGTATTGCTGTGAGCAGACCCAGAAGCACGAGTTTGGTGATTTTTTCTTTGTTTTTTGTCATTTTGAATGACCTCCTTGTTATTATTCTCTTTTGAGATACAATACATTGTCAGTATAGCACAAATTTATCACTATGTATATGTTAAAAACGACGAAAATCAGAGGAACAGAAAAAAATAAATAAAAAAAATATCTAAAATCATCATTTTTTACCTGTTTTTCATACAGATTACACATAGGGGTGCTATAATCGGCACAAATCAAAGGAAGTATTTCCAAAAATTGGAGGACATTATGAAAAAAACAAGGCTCATATTCAATGTTATTATGTGTACTCTTTTAGCACTTACGCTCTTTTCAGTGAGTGCTGCCGCAGAGAACGAAGAAAAAAACTATTCTGATGCGGCCTTCGGCAATATTTTCGAATACACCGTTGAAAACGGCGAAGCAACAATTGTGGGTGCCACTATCGAAAATGCCGATGTTATCATACCCAATGAGCTTGGGGGTTATCCTGTTAAGAAAATAGGAAAAAAAGCCTTTTACAGCGAATATAAAATAAAAAGCATTTTTATTCAGAACGGCATTGAAGAAATAGATGAACAGGCTTTTGCTTCAGACGACGACAGAGATGATGATGTGTGCATTTCTATCAAGAGCCTGACCTTGCCCGATACTCTTAAGAAAGTCGGTTATAAAGCCTTTTTCTATCTTAATTTAAAAGGTGAGCTTGTTCTTCCCGAAAGTCTTCAGTATATTGACAACTATGCTTTTTACCGCACAAGGGTTTATAACAAAGAGCTGTTTATTCCGAAAAATGTTGAGTATATGGGCACAGGCGCATTCCTCGACAACGGCTTTATAAAATACAGAGTTGACGAAGACAACAAATATTTTTCCAATGATGATGTGGGTGCCTTATACAATAAAGATAAGACGGTGCTTATTCAATATCCTAACGGCACCTATGAGGCAGAAAACACTACCTTTGTGATTCCTGATACAGTTGAAATCATAGCTCCCTACTGCTTCCATTACACAAAATGCTTAAAGGAAATTGTTATCCCTGACAGTGTGAGAATAATTGAAGACCATGCCTTAGCTTTTTCAGCAACCCTTAAAAGACTTGTTTTCCCGAAATCACTGGAAAAGGTTGGCGCAACTCCTCTTTACGGGGCAATAACTCATGAGGTTTATTATGAGGGCACCAAGGAGCAGTGGGATGAAATCTGCGATCATTTTTACTCCGATGAGGAGGGCATACATTTCTTATACGGCACAGTGCCTCACGAGTACAGCGAAGAAATAACCAAGGCTCCCACCTGCAAGCAGGAAGGAAAAAAGACCTACACCTGCACCTGCGGTGTTGCTTACACTAAAAATGTCAATAAGCTCAGTGAAGACCATAACGGCATGTATACCGAAAGAGTTGTTACTCCCGCACAGCTCAACAAAAACGGCAAAAAAGAAATCGTTTGCGAAAAATGCGGTGTGGTTGACAGCGGCAATATTCCCGAAATCAGAAGAATTTATGTCTGGGAAAAGAATTATTACAAAGGCAAAGCAACCAAGCCCTCGGTCGATATAAGCACACCGGGCGATATCACCAAAGATGAATATGAAATCATATATCCCGAAAATGCTGTTGATGTTGGCACATATAAGGTAACTGTAAAGTTCAGTGGCAGATACAGCGGTACTCACGAATTCAGTTTCAGAATAATTCCCACAGCGGTTAATAATCTCAAGGCTGAATATAATGTGAACGGTGTCACCTACACATGGGATAAAAGCAAAGAAGCAACTCATTATAAAATAGGCGTCAAGCTCGCCGGCGGTGAAAAGACATATTATGAAGTGCCTGCCGACACCCTGAGCTATTATGTACCCTCAGTCTATGCAGGCGGTGAGCTGGAGGTTGACGAAACATGCAGCTTCACCATCGTTGCAGTGACAAAGCTTGCAGACGGCACTGTTTATGAGGGCGATCTTGTAACATCACACAGCGAAAAATTTGTTCCTGAGCATAAGACCTATAAAGCCAAAGAGGGCACATATACATATTTTGTTTCAGGCGACGAGGCAACTATCATCAAGGCAGCCGTCAAGGGTGATGTCACTCTTCCCTCAAAGCTTGGCGGCAAAAAGGTGACAGGCATTCTCAGCTATGCCTTTGATGCTCAGTCAAAGCTGACATCTGTTGTGATTCCCGAGGGTGTGGAATTTATCGGCAAGGGTGCCTTCAGAAATTCGGCCATAACAAAGCTGACTCTTCCCTCAACTCTCACAGAGATAGAAGAAAACGCATTTCAATATTGCAAAAAGCTCAAAGCTATAGTGCTCAGCGAAAATAACACAGCATACACTCTTGACGAGCAGGGCGTGCTTTATAATAAGGATAAAACCGAGCTTATACTCTTCCCTGCAAAGAGCAGTGTCAAGGAATATGTTCTTCCCGAAACAGTGACAAGGATATGGAGCTACGCCTTCGCATATAACAGCACTCTTAAGAGCGTAACTGTCAATGAGGGCGTGACGGAGATAGGCGAATTCGCCTTCCATTGTTGCAAGGGTATGACAACCCTCAGCCTTCCGCAGAGCCTTGAAACCATAGGCCAGTCTGCATTCAGAGCCTGCACAAAATTAGAAAGTGCGGTTGTGGGTGAAAAGGTGAAGCGCCTTCCCACATACACCTTTGCATACTGCAAAAAGCTTAAGAGTGTAACTCTTCCCAAGGATCTTGAAACTATCAGCTCACATGTTTTCCGTGAGTGTTTTGCCCTGAGAGAAATAGTTGTCCCCAATGTTAAATCAATAGGTTATTATGCATTTGGTGAAATTGACGGCGACGGAGCTACTATAACGGTTTATTTCATGGGCAGTGAGGATGAGTGGAAGGCCGCTACAAGCAAATATGACATAGGTTATATAAACCGCAATAGGATACATTATAACTACGAAGACTTCGTTCACGAGTTTAAGATTACTCCCACCTATTCTGAGCCCACTTGCACCAATGACGGCTACGGCATATATGAATGCCCCTGCGGTGTGAGATATTACGGCAGCATCCCTGCCAAGGGACACACTTATACCACAGTTTATCCCACAAAGGCAACAACAGAAAAAGACGGTCTTGCAGTGAGCAAGTGCGACATCTGCACATATTCAAAAACCGAAAAAATCCAAAAGGTGAAAATAACTTTTGAAAAGTCATACGTTGTCCATACGGGTCAGGTGGCTCTGCCCAAGGCAACTCTCACCTCAGGCGATAGAGTCCTCACCGAAGGAAAAGACTATTTTGTCACCTATGAAACTCCCGACAGCACAGATTACGGCGAGTACAAAATAAGCTTCAGGAGCGCCGAGAATCTGCCCTATGAGTTTGACACAGAGCGCACCTATAAGATTCTGCCGGGTGAAACTGCAAAACTCAGCGTCAAGCAGACCACCACAACCATCAGGCTCAGCTGGAGCGAGGTTTATGGTGCAACGGGCTACAGGGTTTATGTTTACGATTACACCGAAAAAGAGTGGGTGAGAATCAAGAGCACCTCTGAAAGAACATACACCTTTGGCGCATTAAATTCAGGTACGCGTTACAGATTTGCCGTGCAGGCTTATCACAAAACCGCCGACGGCACCGTCTATTTCAGCGGTGAAAAGGTGGCAGTGACCACAAGCACAAAGCCTGCCACAGTGAAAAACTTCTATGCAGGCTCCTACAGCAAGGGCGCCATAAGCCTTTCATGGCAGAATATAAGCGGTGAAACTGCTTTTGAGGTTTATTACAGTGACAGCAAAAACGGCGAATATAAAAAATTTGCTGAGGTCAAAGCCAACACAGTGAAATATAGCGCAACAGGCCTCAGAAGCGGTAAGACAATTTATTTCAAGGTCAGAGCCGCCAAAACAATAAACGGCAACACAGTTTACGGCGCATTCAGCAGTGTCAGAGCTGTGAAGGTCAGATAAAAAGATTTTTCTGGGCATTTCAGTTTTTTCTGAAATGCCTGTTTTTTTCATACAGATTACACATATGAGTGCTAATATACACTCACAAGGAAAATATTTCCTGAATAAAGGAGGCATTCATATGAAGAAAACAAAATTGATTATCGCTTTTATTCTCTGCGTTGTTATAGCTGTTATCTTTTCAGCGGCAGGCACAGCAATCAACGGCAATTACCATAACTTTCCTACTGTGGAGCTGCCTGAGGGAAGCTATACATATACGGTTACCGACGGTGAGGTATATATTCATGATGCCGATGTCAAGGGCAAGATAACCGTACCTGTTGAATTGGCTGGGTACCCTGTAACAGAAATAGGTTATCGTGCATTCGGCCACGAAAATGAACTTATAAGTGTAACAATTCCGGGCTCAATAAAAGTAATAGGTAAGGAAGCTTTTTCAGAGTGCATCAACCTTGAAGAGGTTATTATTGAAGAGGGCGTTGAAGAAATAGGTGAGGAAGCTTTTGCAACCTATTGGTTTGATTCGGATATTGATTTTGATTCAAATCTGCGCAGCGTCACATTGCCCGACAGTGTTAAGATAATAAGAAAAAATGCTTTTGCCAAGGCTAAAATTGATGGCAGATTCCGCTTGCCTGAAGGCCTGACCCTCCTTGAATGCTATGCTTTCAGCTTAAGCGATATTGATGAGCTTTACATCCCCGAAAATATGAAATACAGTGAGGATATTGTTCTTTCAGGCTATGAGGATAAAATCAGAATTGTTGTGGATGAAAACAGCTCATACTATTGCGCTGACGAAAAGGGAAATATATACGCTGCCGATATGACGGCTATGTTCAAATATACTCCCGCAGTGGGTGAAACAGAATTTACAGTGCCCGAGGGAATTGAATATATTGCAGATTTTTGCTTTGCAAATCAGCAGACACTTGAAAAGGTGACTATGCCCGACAGTGTTACAAAGCTGGGTGAAAGTGCATTTATGTATTCACCTGCGCTAAAGCAGGTAAGACTCTCAGAAAATCTCGCTGCAATTCCTCAGTACGCCTTCGGATATGACAAAAATCTTGCCATGGTGAATATCCCTCTCGGCCTGACGGAAATAGGTATGCTCGCGTTTTATGACTGCGCAATCCCCGGTGAAATCGTTTTCGGTGAAAGCCTCAAGAAAATAGGCAGAAGTGCATTTATGTTAAACGACATAACTAAGGTTACATTTCTCGGTGATGACATAACCCTGGATGAACAGGCTTTATGCAAAAATAAGCTCACAGAGGTTATCTTCGGCAAAGGCAATATCATTTTGGATAAGTTTCCTTTGTCAGGCAATGAGGAACTTAAAAAATTAAGCTTCACGGGCGGCAGTGTAAGCCTTGGCAAATATGTTTTCAGAAGCACAGGCATAGAAACACTTGAAATAAACTGCGATACAGGCGAAATTTCACCTGATATTTATACGGAAGACGAGCTTTATAATGTTCCGCCCACTGTCAACAATATCACAAAGCTGGTTATCGGCAAGGATGCAAAAAATATTGATAAGCTGCTTTATCTGCCTGCAAGTCTTAAAGAAATAGTTGTTCATGAAGACAACCCATATTACACAGCAAAGGATAATGCCCTTTACAATAAGGATATGACCGTACTTCTCAGAGTGCTGCCTGATGTCAGTGGTTACACCTTCCCCGAAAGTGTCAGAGAAATTGGTGAAATGGCATTCCAGGGCAACCGTTCACTGTCTGAAATAAATATTCCTGAGGGTGTTGAGATAATAGGCGAAAGAGCTTTTTATAAGTCGGCTGTGAAAAGACTGGATATTCCTCAAAGCATGAAGAGAATAGGCGAAAGAGCTTTTGGCTGGTCCTCACTTGAAAGTGTGGTTATTCACGGCAGGGATATTGAACACATCAATGACTATATGTTCAGAGGGTGCAAAAAATTTGAAGATTTCTACTATGCAGGCACCAAGGCAGAATATAAGCAGATTTCCGATTCGAAAAAGGGCAACAGACTCTGGAGTGTTGATAAGCACTTTGAGGCTACACCTGAAAATCATCCCTATAAAGAAACCGTGAAAACTGCAGGCATTAATAAAAACGGTGAAATAAACCTTGTCTGTCCCTGCGGAGAAAAGAAAAAATACACAATTGCTGCAGTGGAAAAGATTGAGGCAAATCTCAGAAACGGCGAGGTTGTCACATCAGTTCTGGCGGGCAAAAAGAAATCGCAGCACAGTCTGACAGAAGGTAAGGATTATAAACAGACTGTAAGCTATGATAAGAATAAAAATATCATAAAGGTTAAAGTTACTCTCACCGGATATTATAAAGGTAGCAAAACACTCAGCATCAGCGGCAAGCTTTCAGCTAAGACAATCAGCGCCGTGGCAAAGGCAGACTGCATAAATCTTCAGTGGACAGCACCCGCCGGTGCAACGGGCTATAAGCTTTATAAATATGACAGCCAAAAGGCCAAATGGGTGCAGATAAAAAGTGCTGATGATTATGATGTTGAGCCCGGCAAAACATATAAATACAGACTCAGATTTTATTCAAAGGTTCAGACGCTTGGTGTGACACTTTGGAGTGATTACAGCAATATAACAGTGAAAACTCCCAAGGCTACTCTTGCAACACCTATGATAACCAAAACTGAATATGACGGCGGCTATAAGGTAAAAATATATTGGCAGGCCGTTGAAGGTGCACAGGGCTACACGGTGTTCTGCAGTGAAACACCCACAGGCGGCTATGAAAAGGCTTTAAGCTGCGGTGGTGATGCCACTCAGGCAACAGTCAGAGTTGATCCGGATTCTATAAAAACCAATGTTTATTTTAAGGTCAGAGCATACAGCAAAGACACAGGCAGCAAAAATGTGGTTTACAGAAGTGAATGCTCTGCTGAGCCCGGTGTAATTGTTATGTGGACAGAAGAAAACTGACAGTGTTATAAATTCTGAGGCAGGGTGCAGGCTCTGCCTCAGAAAAAATAAAAAGCAGAAAATAAAATTGCAAAAAACACTTGACAATTGCCTTTTGTTATGGTAATATCATTAGGCAAATACGGAGAGATACCGAAGTGGTCATAACGGAACGGTCTTGAAAACCGTCGTACGTCCTGCGTACCGTGGGTTCGAATCCCACTCTCTCCGCCATTATTTTTTTAATAGAGAAGTCTTAACGACACCGCTATGGAGAAGTACTCAAGTTGGTGACGAGGCGCCCCTGCTAAGGGCGTAGGTCGGGTAACCGGCGCAGGAGTTCGAGTCTCCTCTTCTCCGCCAAAAATAAAGTCGCACGTAAGTGTGACTTTATTTTTTTCCTTTTCTTGTTTGACTTATGGGTCTGTTTCTGTTAAAATGTTCCTGAGGTGAAAATTATGAAAAGATTAATCAAAGCTTTATCACTTGTTATGGCAATTATTATGTGCCTTACAAGTCTTTCGGTCTGTGCTTTTGCAGCAGGCAGAAAGCCTGCACTGCCTACCTCCTACGGCATTACGGCACTGCGCAACGAATTTCGCAAGGATGTAGCCCCGAAGGCAGGCAACCACGCACTTGATTATTGCTATTATTCTCCCGTCGGCAACAGAGATAAAACTAAATATCCTCTTGTTATTTTTCTTCACGGCATAGGTCATGCAGACCACGAGGGTGCTCAGCTTGCAGACAGCGATATGCCTTATTGGGCATCAAGTGAGCTTCAGAGCCGTTTTACTCAGGGCGGTGCATTCATTCTTCTGCCCAGAGCACCTGAGGATAAAATGATTTATTGGAGCAACGTGCTGCTTGAATCTCTCAGAGCAGTTATTGATGATATGATTGCAAAGCACGGTGCCAACATCGACACAAAGCGCATTTATATCGGCGGCAGCTCTGCAGGTGCAGAAATGGTGTGGAATATGATAGTGGCTTACCCTGAATATTTTGCAGGTGCATTTCCTATTGCCGCAACAGGCACCGTAACAACAAATGACGTCAAGCTCTGCTCATCTGTGCCCGTGTGGATGTTTGCCTGCACTAAAGACCCTGTTGTCAATTATGCATCTGAAACCACGCCCTTGTGGAAAAATGTGATTGCAAACAATAAAAATCCTGCCAAGTGCCGTCTGACAACCTTCACCAGTGTTGTTGAGCCCGGCGGACAGTCATCTGCAGGCAATCATTTCATGGCAAAGGTTGTGACCTATGATATGCATATGCTCAGCGGGGCAACCTATCCCAACGCAACAACAATAAACGGTCTTGGCCAGGCTGTCGATCTGAGCAGTCCCAACGGCATCATCTTCTGGATGAATACACTTTCCTCATCCTATAACGGTGCTTCTGCAGGCGGAACAGGCAACACCAACGTAACGGTTATGAACGGTGTGCTCAGCATCTTCCGCAATCTGCTTCTGAAAATAGTGAACATATTCCAGAAAATATTTATTCTTTAATATCTTTATCGGCAGGGTTATCAAGTACCCTGCCGTTTTCATCGAAGCGTGAGCCGTGGCAGGGGCAGTCCCAGGATTTTTCCTGTTTGTTATATTTCAGGGCACAGCCCAAGTGGCTGCAGCGCTTTCTCGTGGGTGTGATAAAATTCACCGCCGTTTCAGCACCGTTCAAGAAAAGCTGAGGCTTTATCATGCTTCTGTGAGGTGAAAAGGCTTCGGCATAATGCGGCTTGTTTCCCAGCAGCATATCGCTTAAAAGCATAGCCGAAACCATAGCTCCCGTCATTCCCCATTTGTTGAAGCCTGTTGCAACATATATGTGAGGTGTGCGCTTGCTGTAATGGCCTATATAGGGCGCACCGTCAAGGGTTATAGGGTCTTGTGCCGCCCAGGCATACCTTTCCTTTGCGGCAGGGTACCACTCATTTTTAAAGGCGCGCAGTTCTTCATATTTTTTGCTGCTTTTGCCCGTGCGGTGAGAAGCGCCGCCAAGAAGCAGCAGCTTGCCGTAATTGCAAAAGGAGAGCCCCTTGTCGTTTTCGTCGAGATACATACCGTTCACGTCTGCGGCATCCTCCAGAGCGATAACATAGGAACGGCTCTGATACATCTTCATAAAATAGCTGCCGTGAGAATCGATGAATGGGAAGTGGGTGGCAACAATGATATTTTCAGCAGTGATTTTGCCGTGAGGTGTCAGTGCAGTGCTTCCCTGCACCTCAGTGATGTGAGTGTTCTCGAAAATGTTGAGGCTTTCTGCTATGACACTGAGAAATTTCAGCGGATGAAACTGCGCCTGATTTTCGCACATAACTGCGCCCACAGTGTCAACGGGCAAGGGCACCGTTTTAACATATTTCATGGGTATGCCCAGATTTTGCGCGGCAGTGAGCTCCTTTTCCAGCTTTCTCATATTGTTTTTGCTGTAAATATAGTTGGACTTTGTTTCAAATTCGCAGTCAATATCCTTGCACATTTCGCTGTATTTATAAAGTGCGAGTCGGTTTGCATCATAATATAGCTTTGCCTTATCCAATCCGTAATTTTTGACGAGCTTATGATAAATCAGCGAGTGCTGATAGGTTATTTTTGCAGTTGTGCCCCTTGTGACGCCACTGCAGATTTTATTTTTTTCTGCAACAATGCAGTCAACGCCCTTTTCTTTGAGCATATATGCAGTGAGCAGGCCTGTTATGCCGCCGCCGATAATGAGCACGTCGGTTTTTGTGTCGCCGCCCAAAGCGGGGAAAGAGGGTAGGTTAGAGGTATCTTGCCAAAGACTTTTCATATAGTTCACCTGAGTCAAATATAGTTTTGTTTTAGTTTTTGCAGTGAAGCTTAAAATATGAATAGCATCAACGCGTTTTTGATTCTTTTTTCGCGGCAGGAAAAGGAATACCTGCCCGGCGAGGGCGAAAAAATGCAAAATGCAAAGTTCAAAATGCAAAATTGTGGTCGCGGAGGATTGCGCGGCCACTTTTATTTTTATGTCCGCGAAGGTTGTTGGGATAAAACGGTGAGTTTTGCTCGATTATAAGCGGAGGGAAGTTTCATCAGTTCGGTTCCTTTTTATAGAAGAGGTTAGTCCCGTTTCCTCTCAAGCCGCGAAGGCTCATACTTTTGTCCTGTGCGACAAAAGTATGCAAAAGCGCACTGTCTGTAGACGTCAGCTTCTGCTTTATCTGAAAGCCTTAGTCCGCCTTCACTGAAGACTACGAAGCGGGTCAGTCTGCTTCTTTTATCGGAGTT
>JAZNUW010000137.1:0-14572 GCA_045592465.1 Acutalibacteraceae bacterium
GATTAATGCACATATTATAAGTGTAACTGATGAAAAAGCAGGGGAGCGCATAGATAAAATCATCTGTAGCGCTGTCGAAGGCCTCAGCCGCAGTGCCGTGCAGAAAATCATTGATGAAGGTGCTGTGAGTGTTGGCGGCAAAGTTATAAGCAAAAACTATAAAGCCCGCCCGGGTGATATGATTAAGGTTGTTATTCCCGAGGCAAAGGAGCTTGAGGTTGTTGCTGAAAATATACCTCTTGATATCAGATATGAGGATAACGACCTGCTTGTTGTCAATAAGCCAAAGGGAATGGTTGTTCATCCTGCAGCGGGAAATTACGACGGTACCCTTGTAAATGCACTTTTATATCACTGCAAAGACAGCCTTTCAGGAATTAACGGTGTTATAAGACCCGGAATAGTTCATCGCATTGATAAAGATACAAGCGGACTGCTCATTGTTGCAAAGAATGATATGGCACATATTTCTCTTGCAGAGCAGATAAAGGTTCATTCCTTCACAAGAGAGTATCAGAGTGTGGTTTACGGCAGAATGAAATGTCAGAGTGGTACTGTTGATGCTCCTATAGGCAGACATTCCGTCGACAGAAAAAAGATGGCGGTAACACAGAAAAACTCAAAGAATGCCGTCACACATTACAGTGTGCTTAACGAATATAAGGATTTTACGCACCTTAAGCTTCGCCTTGAAACAGGACGCACACATCAGATCAGAGTTCATATGTCATATATCGGTCATCCCGTTGCAGGTGATGCCGTGTACGGACCCAAAAAAGTAATTGAATATTTGTCCGGGCAGTGTCTTCATGCAGGCCTTATAGGGTTCAGGCACCCAAGGACAAATGAATACGTAGAAATTGAAAGTGAATTACCTGACTATTTCACTGATTTTCTAAGGAGGATCGGAAACAATGGTTAACAAAAAGAAAAAAATCGACCTGTCATCTTGGCTTATTGCCAGTGATATTGACGGCACAATCAATAGTAAGGCCAGACAGCCTGTTCAAAGAAACATTGATTTGGTAAAGAAGTTCGTATTCGAATGCGGGGGGAATTTCACCCTTGCCTCAGGCAGAAGTCCCGAATCAATGAGAAAGCACTTCAAGCGCCTCGGTATTGATGACGGAAAAGCTATCGTGCTCAACGGCGCCGGCATTTATGATTTTGCAACCGAAGAGATGGTGTGGCAAAGTACACTTAATGAGCACTGTATTGATATGGTCAGAAAAAGTGTTAAGAAGTTTCCTTTTCTTGCCTTTGAAGTTGTATCAGATAAGCGTGTTTATCTTTTCAGGCCAACCGTTTCAACCAGAATAATGGCCATCAATGCAAAAAAAGATGTTAAATACTTCTATGATTTTGAAAAAATCCCTAAGGACAACTGGTATAAGGTTATTTTTTCAGGCTTACCTGCTCAGATGCAGCTACTTGAAAAATATATAGTCAGCATGTCTAACACAACTGATAATCTTATGTATTCTTCTGTAATGAGCTATGAGATGGTTAACGAAGATACAAACAAAGGTGTAGCCGTGCTCAAGCTTGCTGAAATGCTCGGTGTTGATAAGAGCAAAACTGCTGCAATAGGTGATTATTTCAACGATTATCAGATGCTCAAGCGCGTTGCATTGCCTGCTTGCTGCGGACAGGCCCCCAAGGGCATGAAGGATATAGCTAAGTTTGTTGCCTGCCACTGTAACAACGGTGCAGTTGCCGACTTAATTGAATATATTATTAAAAACCATAGTAATTTTTAAGGAGGATTAATATGGACGAAAGTAAAAAAATTTCACTCAAGAAGATTGCCGTAGATGTTCGTAAGGGTATCATCGAAGGCACCTTCAATGCAAAATCAGGTCATCCCGGCGGATCGCTGTCAATTGCTGACATTATGACTTATCTTTATTTCAGCGAAATGAATGTTGACCCGAAAAATCCCGACGATGAAAACAGAGACAGACTTGTTCTCTCAAAGGGCCACACTGCTCCTGCGCTCTATGCTGCACTTGCACATAAGGGCTTCTTTGATGTTGAACTTCTCAAAACTCTGCGTAAGCCTGATTCAATGCTTCAGGGTCATCCCAGTATGAGATATACTCCCGGTGTTGACATGAGCACTGGTTCACTCGGTCAGGGCATTTCAGTTGCTTGCGGCATGGCACTTGCAGGCAAGCTTAAAGGCAAGGACTACAGAGTTTATGTACCCCTTGGCGACGGTGAAATCGAAGAAGGTCAGGTATGGGAGGCTGCTATGTTTGCAGGCAACCGTCAGCTTGACAACCTTTGCGCAATCGTTGACTATAACAATCTGCAGATTGACGGAACACTTGATGAAGTTAACTCACCCTATCCCATTAAGGAAAAGTTTGAGTCATTCGGTTGGAATGTAATTGAAATCTGCGGTCACTGCTTCACACAGATTGAAGAAGCTTTTGAGGCTGCTAAGGCTTGTAAGGGTAAGCCCACCTGTATTGTTGCAAAGACAGTCAAGGGCAAGGGTGTTTCCTTTATGGAAGACAAGTGTGATTGGCACGGTAGTGCTCCCAACGCAGAGCAGTATGCAATTGCTATGGCTGAGCTTGATGAAGCAGCAAAGAGCCTGGAGGTGTAATTATGGCTGATGTAATTAAATGTGCAACCCGTGACGCTTACGGCGCCGCTTTAAAAGAACTCGGTTCAAGAGATGATATTCTTGTTCTTGATGCTGACCTTGCAAAGGCAACCAAGACAATAACATTCAAAAAGGAATTTCCTGAAAAGTTTATCGACTGCGGTATTGCAGAAGGTAATATGATGGGTGTTGCTGCAGGCCTTGCAACTGCAGGCTACACAGTTTTTGCTTCAAGCTTTGCTATGTTCGCGGCAGGCAGAGCATTTGAGCAGGTGAGAAACTCAATTGCGTACCCGAAGCTTAACGTTAAAATCGGTGCAACACATGCAGGTATTTCTGTTGGTGAAGACGGTGCGAGCCATCAGTGCTGTGAAGATATCGCACTTATGCGTTCAATTCCCGGTATGGTTATCATTAACCCTGCTGACGATGTTGAAGCTAAGGCTGCTGTTCACGCTGCAGTTGAGCACGAAGGTCCTGTATATATGAGATTCGGCAGACTTGCTGTGCCTCGTGTAAATGCTGAAGATTATAAGTTTGAGCTTGGCAAGGGCGTTGAGCTTAAAGACGGCAAGGATGTTACTATCGTTGCTACAGGTCTTATGGTAAATGAAGCTCTTATCGCTGCTGAAACTCTTAAAGAGGAAGGCATCGATGCAAGAGTTATCAATATCCACACAATCAAGCCTATCGATAAGGATATTCTTATCAAGGCAGCAAAGGAAACCGGTGCAATTGTTACTGCTGAAGAGCACAGCATTATCGGCGGTCTCGGCTCAGCTGTAACTGAGGTTCTCTCAGAAGATTATCCCGTGCCTGTTGTAAGACTTGGTGTTAACGACACCTTCGGCAAGTCAGGTCCTGCGCTTGAGCTTCTTAAGATTTTTGGTCTTGATGCTGCTAACATTGTTGAAAAGGCTAAAAAGGCTGTTTCCTTAAAGAAATAATTTATCCTGAAAGGAATTTATATTATGAAAGAAATCACAAAAGATATGGTTATCGGCGACATTCTTGATGCTGACGGCGGCACTGCAGTGTTCTTTTTTGAGATGGGTATGCACTGTCTTGGTTGTCCTGCTTCAAGAGGCGAAACCGTTGAAGAGGCTTGTGCTGTTCACGGCGTAGATGTTGATGCTCTCGTTGCGAGAATTAACGAATATCTCGCTTCAAAATAAGTGTCATATCGGAGCCACCTTTTTCGGGTGGCTCCATTTGTTGAGGTAATTTATATGATTAAACTTGATGCTCGTCTGAGCGCTGTTGCTTCTCTTGTACGCGACGGAGTCCGCGTTGCAGATATAGGCACTGATCACGCCTATTTGCTTACATATCTCATTGAAAAAGGCGTTTGCCCTCGGGGAATTGCAGCAGATTTAAGAAAAGGTCCCCTTGAAAATGCGAGGCAGACCGTTATTGAAGCAGGTCTGACTGATAAGGTTGAGCTTATCCTTTCAGACGGACTTGAAAATATCAAAGAAGGTTCCTGTGATGATATAGTTATTGCAGGAATGGGCGGCAATTTAATTGCAGAAATTCTTTCAAAAGCTCATTGGATTAAAAATGAAAATTTAAATATTGTTGCTCAGCCTATGACCCATGCTGAAGTGTTAAGACAGTTTTTTGTTGACAACGGCTTTGAAATTCTCAGAGAAAAAACTGCCACTGACGGCAGAAGACTTTACTGCATCATGTCAGCTAAGTATTCGGGTAAAAAATCTGAGCAGGATATTTCTTATATATATACAGGTCAGCTTTTTGAAAATAATGATGAAACAACAAAAAAATATATTGAAAAATTGCTGACTACTCTTGAAAAGAAGCATACTGCACTTATAAACGCAGGCAAAAATGATGATAATCTCGGCAGAATAATTTATGAAATCCGAAGAAATATGGAGAATGCAAAATGGTTACAGTAAAAGATATATCACTTTTCATTGACACTCTTGCACCCTACGACACAAAATGTGAATGGGATAACTGTGGAATCCTTGTCGGTGACGAGAATAAAGAAGTTAAAAAGATAGGCTTTACACTTGATTTAACCTCAGAATCATTAAAAGATGCAATTGATAATAACGTGGATCTGATAGTTACACATCATCCTGTTATTTTTCAGGCACAGAAATCCTTTTTAAAAGGAAATATGGCTTATGAGCTTGCTTTTAACGGAATAAGCGCCTTAAGTGCACACACTTGCTTTGACTGTGCCAACGGTGGTGTCAATGATGTTTTATGTGAAATTCTTGACATAAAAAATGCTGTCGGTGTACCCGATAAAGACTGTGTTTATCCTATGGCAAGAATAGGTGAAATCGAAGAAATGAGCTCTGCTGCTTTTGCTGAAAAGGTTGCTGAAAAGCTTGGAACAGTCTGCCGTGTTGCCGATTGCTCAAACACAATTCGTAAGGTTGCTGTCTGTGGTGGCGCGGGCATTGATTTCTTCTTTGAAAGTGTTAAGATGGGCGCTGATGCCTATGTTACAGGCGAAATCAAGCATCACCAATTTTTAATTGCAAAAGAAATGGGCATAACTGCTATAGAAGCTGGTCACTTTGAGACAGAAAATCCTTCAATGGCATATCTCAGGAAGTATGTTGAAGAAAAATTCACAGATGTTGAAACTGTGCTTTTAAAGCAGAGCAACCCTATTAAATTTATTGGTTAAGGAATTATATTATGGCACTTGATGGTTTATTTCTCACTAAAATCAAAGCTGAGCTTCTCTCTAATGCAGTCGGACTGCGTGTAGACAAGGTTAATCAGCCTACACGCGATGAGGTTATCCTGAATCTCAGAGGTAAGGGCTGCAGTTATAAGCTGCTTTTATGTGTCCGTGCGGATAGCCCGAGAGTACATTTCACATCTCATAATACCGATAACCCGCCTGTGCCGCCTATGTTTTGTATGCTTCTCAGAAAGCATCTCACAGGCGCAATGGTTAAAAATGTCCGTCAGGCTGAAACTGACAGAGTACTATTTATTGATTTTGATGCAACAAATGAAATCGGGGACAGGGTAGAGATTAGCATCTGCATCGAGATTATGGGTAAATATTCGAATCTGATTCTTTTATCAGGTGGCAATATTATTGATTCGGCCAAAAGGGTTGACTATACCACCTCAAGTGTCAGACAGATTCTTCCGGGACTTGCTTATCAGTTGCCTCCTGCTCAGGAAAAGCTTTCTGTTGAAGCTGCATCAGTTAATGTTATCGTTGAAAAGATACTTGAAAATAAGGATAAATATCTGTCGGGTGCAATAATCAACGTGGTTCAGGGTGTTTCTCCCATAGTCAGCAGAGAAATCGCATCAAGGGTTACAGGTGATGACTGTGCAGTCGGTTCATTGACAGATGCCCAGATTCATATGCTCACATGTCTGTTATCAGATATCAGAGCAAATCTACAGAGGTTTAATGAGGTTTATATTGTTGCTGAAAAGAACGGCAAACCTAAAGATATATCACATATCAATGTCACACAATACGGTGATGTGCTCGATGTTAAAAAATATGAGAGCCCGTCGGAACTGCTCGATGACTTCTATTTTGAACGTGATAGAATAAACCGCATAAATCACAGAGCTCACGAGCTTATAAAGCTACTTAATAATCTTCTTGAAAGAACTGTGAGAAAGGTTGCCGTTCAGAAGGAAGAACTGAAAAAATGCCAAGATAAAGACAAACTTAAGCTCTACGGTGAACTGATTCTGGCTAACCTGTATCGTCTTGAAAAGGGCACAAGTTATTACGAGGTTGAAAACTATTATGATAATTGCACGGTGATAAAAATACCTTGTAATCCTGCTCTGAGTCCCACTGAAAATCAGAAAAAGTATTATAAAGAATACCGTAAGGCGCAGACTGCCGAAAAAAAGCTTGCCGATCTTATTGTCAATGGTGAGCAGGAAATAATTTATCTTGAAAGCGTTCTTGATGAGCTTTCGCGTGCAGACACTGACAGTGAAATTTCTGCAATTCGCATGGAGCTTTCATCTGCCGGTTACATCAAAAACACAAAAGCAAAAAAACAGAAGCCACCTAAAGAATTGCCGCCAATGGAATTCAGAACCTCTGACGGCTTCAGGGTGCTTGTGGGCAGGAATAATGTGCAGAATGAAAAACTGACACTTAAGGTTGCAGGCAAGAATGATATGTGGCTTCACACACAGAAAATTCCGGGCTCACATGTTATAATTTTAAGTAACGGCAAAGAAATATCAGACAATGCAATTGAAGAAGCGGCAGTTATAGCTGCATATCATAGCAAGGCCAGAGAATCTTCACTTGTGCCGGTTGATTACACAAGAGCAAAGGGTGTTAAAAAGCCCAACGGCAGCAAAGCCGGTATGGTCATTTATCATGAATACTGGACTATAATAGTCAAGCCTGATAAGGAACTAATTGAAAAATTGAAAGTATAATATAAAGGAGGGATAAGATGGCCTTTACACATCTGCATCTTCATACAGAATACAGTCTTCTCGACGGCGCCTGCCGAATAAATAAGCTGATTGACAGAGCTGCCGAACTCGGTCAGAGCAGTATAGCCATTACCGATCATGGTGTTATGTACGGTGTAATAGACTTTTATAAAGCAGCAAAAGAAAAGGGCATAAAGCCTGTTATCGGCTGTGAATGCTATGTTGCATCGCGTTCGCGCCATAATAAGGTGCACGGTCTTGATAATCAGAGATATCATCTTGTCCTTCTTTGCAAAAACAATACGGGGTACCAGAATCTTATTGAAATGGTAAGCCGTGCCTGGACTGAAGGCTTTTATACTAAGCCCAGAATAGACCGCGAACTGCTTGAAAAACACAGCGAAGGGCTTATTGCGCTTTCCGGTTGTCTTGCAGGTGAAATACCTCAGGCACTCCTCAGAGGTGATTATGATTCAGCAAAGGAAACTGCACTGTGGTATCTCAATTTGTTCGGTGAAGGAAACTACTACATTGAAATTCAGAATCACGGTCTTCGTGAGCAGCTTGACATTTTGCCTGATTTAGTCAGACTTTCCAATGAAACAGGAATCCCTCTTGTTGCAACGAATGATGCTCATTATATCAGAAAAGAGGATTCTTCTGTTCAGCAGGTGCTCATATGCATCCAGACCAATAAGGTTCTCGGTGAAGAAACAGGTCTTGAATTTACCACCGACGAGTTTTATGTCAAGAGTGAAGAAGAAATGCGCGCTGCATTTCCCGAGCTTCCTCAGGCTATTGAAAACACAAGCATTATAGCCGAAAAGTGTAACGTTGAATTCGAATTCGGCAACACGAAGCTTCCTCATTTTGAAGTGCCGAACAATATGGATCACTTCGAATACTTTAAGAATCAGTGCTTCTATGGCCTGACTCAGCATAAGGGTGAGAATCCGCCTGAGGAATATGTCAGCAGGCTTAATTATGAGCTTGAAGTTATAAATAAAATGGGGTATGTTGACTATTTTCTTATTGTACACGATTTTATCCGCTATGCTAAAAGTAAGAATATACCCGTCGGACCGGGCAGAGGCTCAGGTGCAGGCTCACTTGCCGCTTATTGCATAGGAATTACAGGTATTGATCCGCTGAAGTATAATCTTCTTTTTGAGCGCTTTCTCAACCCTGAAAGAGTCAGTATGCCTGACTTTGATATTGATTTCTGTTATGTCAGACGTCAGGAAGTTATTGATTATGTTATAAGAAAATACGGTGCTGATCATGTTGCGCAGATCGTCACCTTTGGCACAATGGCGGCCAGGGGAGCGGTACGCGATGTCGGCAGGGTACTCGGACTGCCGTATAATGTTGTTGATGAGGTTGCAAAGGCAATCCCCAATGAGCTTAAAATCACGATAGATAAGGCTCTGAAATATTCTGAGGATCTCAAAACACTTTATAACTCAAATGAGGATGTTCACAAGCTTATAGATATCGCAAAACAGGTTGAAGGCATGCCAAGACACGCATCAACTCACGCAGCCGGTGTGGTTATCACAAGAGATCCCGTTTCGTCTTATGTTCCTCTTGCTGTTAATGACGAAAGTGTTGTAACGCAGTTTACAATGGTCACACTTGAAAATCTCGGACTGTTGAAGATGGATTTCCTTGGTCTGAGAACTCTTACGGTAATTGACGATGCCGTCAAGCTGATAAAACGTTCAGTGCCCGATTTTGATCTGAACTCTATCTCACTGAGCGACGAAGCAACATTCGATATGCTCTCACAGGGCCGTACTGATGCAGTTTTCCAATATGAATCTGCAGGTATGCGAAGTGTGCTTTCAAGACTTAAGCCTCAGAGTCTGGAAGATCTTATTGCTGTTATTTCACTTTACAGACCTGGCCCCGCAGACTCAATTGACACATATATTCATAACCGTCATAATCCTCAGGATACTCAGTACAAATCAGAATTACTGCGCGATATTCTTGATGTCACTTACGGTTGCATGGTTTATCAGGAGCAGGTTATGGAAATCTGCAGAAAGCTTGCAGGATATTCCTATGGCAGAGCTGACCTTGTCAGAAGAGCTATGTCAAAGAAAAAGCTTGACGTTATGGAAAAAGAAAGACGTAATTTCATTTACGGCCTTAAAAACAGCAACGGTGAAACCGAATGCTGCGGATGTCTTGCAAACGGTGTTTCAGAAGCGGTTGCAAATGATATTTTTGATGAAATGTCTAATTTTGCAAAATATGCTTTCAACAAGTCTCACGCAGCTGCTTATGCATTTGTTTCTTATCAGACTGCCTGGCTGAAATGTCATTATCCCTGTGAGCTGCTTGCTGCAACTCTGACAAGTGTGCTTGATTCCAGCACAAAGGTTTCGACCTATATCGCTGAAGCCACAAGACTCGGAATCAAGGTTCTTGCACCTAACGTCAACAGCAGCTTTGAAGGCTTCACAGTTAAAAACGGAGCAATTCGTTTTGGCTTGCTTGCTATTAAAAATCTTGGCAGAGGCTTTATTAAAACTATTATTGATAATCGTGAGCAGGGAGGAAAATATACTGATTTCTATTCCTTCTGCAAACGTGTATATTCAAAGGAATTCAACCGAAGGGCGGTGGAAAGTCTTATAAAGTGCGGCGCCCTTGACGGTCTGGGACTTAACAGAAAACAGATGATTACTGTTTTACCCTCTGTTATATCCGACCTTGATGCTGACAAAAATAAAAACGTTATAGGACAAATCGGTTTCTTTGATGCAGATTCAGGTTTTTCATATTCTGATGAATTTGTTGTGCCTGAAATGGAGGAAATGCCCTACAGAGAGCTTCTTGCATATGAGAAGGATATAACGGGACTTTATATTTCCGGGCATCCTATGGATGAATATAAGGATGTTGCACAAAACATCAAGGCTGATTCTGTTGCACGTATCCTTGAAAGTGATGGCTCATTTGGCTCAAAATATAAAGATAATTCTAAAGTGCGTCTTTACGGCATTATCTCAAAAATTGAGAAGAAGACAACCAAGAGCAATTCGACTATGTGCTTTGTCACTCTCGAAGATCTGACAGCTTCAATTGAATGCATTGTCTTTTCAAGGCAGTACGCTGAGCGAGTTCACCTTCTTCAGGGAGGAAATATAGTGCTCATCAACGGCAGATTAAGCCTTCGTGAAGACAGAGAACCCAGTGTTGTCTGCGAAACAATTGAGCCTAACCCAAAAAACATTCTTAAAGAAAAAGCTTCTGACGAATCAAAAAAGAAGCAACGAAAAGGAATTTTCTTAAGGGTCGATAACTCAGACTGCCCTGAACTTACGAAGATTAATACTCTCGTTGACATCTTTTCAGGCGATTTTCCTGTTTATGTTTTCTTCAAAGACAAAGGTAAATATGAGCATATCGGTTTTGTCAGGATGAATGAGCCGATGTGCAACGAATTCAGATTAATAATCGGTGATGAAAATGTTGTTATCAGGAGTTAAATCTTGTCGTTTTTGTGGATAAATATTGACTTTTACACTTTATAGTGTATAATATTCGTAATAATTTAAAAACATATTTAACAAACTCTTTGTGAATTGAATAATTCAATGTGCACAGACACAAACGAGAGTATCAGGAGGACGTACTAATGATTAAAACTATTGGTGTATTGACAAGTGGCGGCGACGCACCCGGTATGAATGCTGCTATTCGTGCTGTTGTTCGTTCAGCATGTGAACTTGGCATGAAGGTTTACGGTATCAACAGAGGCTATAACGGCCTTATGAATAACGATATGTTTGAAATGAATCTCCGTTCAGTTTCAGACATCATCAACAGAGGCGGCACAATTCTCTATTCTGCAAGAAGCCCTCGCTTTAAGACAGAAGAAGGTATGCAGGATGCAATTAACACCTGTAAAGAAAGAGGCATTGAAGGTCTTGTTGTTATCGGTGGTGACGGCTCATTCAGAGGTGCAAGAGACCTTTCACTTCGCGGCATTCCCTGTGTTGCAATTCCCGGCACAATTGACAATGATATCGGTTGCTGTGATTACACAATCGGTTATGACACTGCAATGAACACAATTATGCAGATGGTTGACAGAATCAGAGATACTGCTGAATCACATGACCGTTGTGCAGTTGTTGAGGTTATGGGCAGAGGTGCAGGCTACCTTGCTCTCACAGCAGGTGTTGCTTGCGGTGCTACATCAATTCTTATTCCTGAAGTTCCCTATGATTTCGAACGCGATGTTATCGAAAGAATGAAGAGAACCCAGAAGAGTGAGAAGGTTCACTTTGTTATTCTTGTTTCAGAAGCAATCGGTGGCGTTGAAGAAATGGCAAAGAGAATTCAGTCTGAAACAGGCGTTGAAGCAAGAGCTACAATTCTCGGTCACGTTCAGCGCGGTGGTTCACCCACAGCAAAAGACAGAATTGTTGCAAGCCAGATGGGTTACCATGCTGTTCAGCTTCTTAAAGAAGGTATCGGCAATCGTGTTGTTGCTATGCAGAAAGAAAAGATTCTTGACTTCGATATTTTCGAGGCACTTACAATGAAAAACTCCGTTGACCTCGTTATGTATAAGATGAATCTTGATATTTCAATCTGATTTATTTTAATGGGTCTGTTAATTCAGACCCAATTCTTTTAGAGGTATAAAATATGCAGGACAGCAAAGATAAAAAGAAGAATATACATCAGGGTCACAGAAAAAAGGTTAAAGAGAATTATTATGAAAACGGCCTTACAGGTATGGCTCCTCATAAAATTCTTGAATTCATTTTGTTTTTCGGCATTCCGCAGAAGGATACTAATGAAATTGCGCATGAGCTCATTGACAGGTTCGGTTCATTTTCAAAGGTACTGGAAGCCAAGCGCACAGATTTGCTTGATGTCAAAGGTATGACAGAATCAGCGGCATGTCTGATTTCTATGTTTTTGCCTGTTTATAAGAAGTATGTTGAAGACCTTAATAAGAAAAGACCCGTTCTGGCAAAAAGAAAAGATTATATTGATTATCTGAAGCCACTTTATCTTGATGACCCTAAGGTTGAAAAGATTTATATTTTATGCCTTGACTCAAACGATAAGCTTATTGCCTGCCGAAAGATTAATGAGGGTGATTTCACAACAGCATTGTTTGATGTCAGAAAAATTGCTGCAGCAGTGCTTGAGGTCAATGCTAAAAAGTTGATTTTATCACATAATCATCCAAACGGTTCACTTGAACCTTCAGAAGATGACTGCAAGGTTACCGCTAAGCTAAGAGAGCTGCTCACTCTCATAAAAGTGAAATTTGTTGATCATGTTATCATTACTGATACCGGCTATTTTTCAATGAGCGGTTCAGGTTATTATGTTCACCATATAATCGGCGGACCACAATTAATATGATAAATTCGCTCTGATTTCAGGGCGAATTTTTATCTGTGCATAAATTTGTTATTGACTTTTTAAAAATAGATGTAGTATAATAATTAACGAACATTTGTACGATGAGGAGGTTTGTATGGAAGGCTTTAAATTAGTTTCAAAATTTCAACCGACAGGCGACCAGCCACAGGCGATTGATGCTCTTGTTGACGGACTGAATAAAGGTTATAATGAGCAGACTCTTTTAGGCGTAACAGGCTCAGGCAAAACCTTCACAATGGCAAATATTATCGCAAAAGTCAACAGACCTACTCTTGTTCTTGCACACAATAAGACTCTGGCTTATCAGCTTTGCAGTGAATTCAAGGAATTTTTTCCTGAAAATGCAGTTGAATATTTCGTGTCTTATTACGATTATTATCAGCCCGAGGCATACATTCCGACAACGGACACATATATCGAAAAGGATTCAGCCATCAACGATGAAATTGATAAGCTGCGACATTCCGCAACCTCTGCACTGTCAGAGCGTCGCGATGTTATTATTGTTGCAAGCGTGTCCTGCATTTACACCCTCGGTAACCCGATAGACTACAGAAATATGGTCATTTCTCTCAGAGTCGGCGCCGAAAAATCCCGTGATGAGCTCATTAACAAACTGGTTGAGATCCAGTACGAAAGAAATGATATTAACTTTATCCGCAATAAGTTCAGGGTACGCGGGGATGTTGTCGAAATATATCCGGTTTACACCACCGACACAGCTATTCGTGTTGAGTTTTTTGGTGATGAAATTGATCGAATAAGTGAAATTAATCCTCTCACAGGTGAGGTTAAAAACAATGTTGCACATGTTGCAATTTATCCTGCTTCGCACTATGTTGTTTCACCCGATAAGCTTGAAGTGGCCCTTGAAGAGATAAGAGAGGAAATGAGTCAGCGATATATCGAGTTTACACAGCAGGGCAAGCTTCTTGAAGCACAGAGAATTAAAGACAGAACTCTCAATGATTTGGAACTGCTTAAAGAAACCGGCTTTTGCAAGGGTATTGAGAACTATTCGAGAATTATGTCAGGACGCCCCGCAGGCGCAGCACCGTTTACACTGCTTGACTATTTTCCTGATGATTTTCTTCTATTTGTTGACGAATCCCATGTTATGCTTCCTCAGGTCAGAGCTATGTATGGCGGTGACAGGTCAAGAAAAGACAGTCTTATAGATTTTGGCTTCAGGCTTCCGTCTGCCTATGATAACAGACCTCTTACCTTTGAAGAGTTTTACGGCAAAGTTGGTCAGAAAATTTTTGTCAGCGCAACGCCCGGTCCTTTTGAAAAGGAAAAGAGCTCACAGATAGTTGAGCAGGTTATAAGACCTACAGGTCTTCTTGATCCTCTTATAAGTGTCAGACCTACCGACGGCCAGATGGATGATATTTTCAGTGAAATCAACATTCGCATTGAACGCAAGGAAAGAGTTCTTATAACCACTCTTACAAAGAAGATGGCTGAGGCTCTTACTGCTTATCTTACCGACCTTGGTGTTAAGGTGCGATATATGCACTATGATGTTGACACCATTGAACGAATGGAAATCATCCGCGACCTTCGTCTTGGTGAATTTGATGTTCTTGTCGGCATTAACCTTCTTCGTGAGGGTCTTGATTTGCCCGAAGTTTCTCTTGTTGTTATTCTGGATGCTGATAAAGAGGGTTTCCTCAGAAGTGAAACATCTCTGGTGCAGACTATAGGCCGCGCCGCACGAAATGCTGACGGCGAAGTTATAATGTACGCCGATAAAATAACACCGTCAATGGATTATGCAATCAAAGAAACCGAAAGAAGACGCAAAATCCAGAGCGAATATAACGAAAAGCACGGCATAATTCCTAAAACTATAGTCAAGGATGTTCGTGATATCATTGAAATATCCGAAAGTAAAAAGAATAATCTTGATTCCGAAAGACAATTCCGCCGTCTTTCAAGAGAAGAAAGAAGCCGTGTAATCAGAGAGCTTACAAACGAAATGAAAGCCGCTGCCAAGATACTCGAATTTGAGCATGCTGCATATCTTCGTGATAAAATTGAAAAGCTTAAAAGTATAATGTAACAGGTCAGGTGTATTATGTCACAAAAAGATTTAATTATAAAGGGTGC
>JAZNUW010000138.1:0-17930 GCA_045592465.1 Acutalibacteraceae bacterium
ACGTAAAGGAAGCCATGAGAGAGGTTCGTCTTGCTCTTTTGGAAGCAGACGTTAACTACAAGGTTGCCAAGGACTTTACCAAAACCGTAACCGAAAGAGCCGTTGGCGAAAAGGTTATGGAAAGTCTTACCCCCTCACAGATGGTTATTAAAATCGTTAATGAGGAGCTTACCAATCTCATGGGCGGCACCAAGTCCAGACTGAACACAGCTAACCACCCTCCCACGATTGTTATGATGTGCGGTCTTCAGGGTTCAGGTAAAACAACACACAGTGCAAAATTAGCACTTATGCTTAAGAATCAGGGCCACAGACCTCTTTTGGTAGGTTGTGACGTTTACAGACCCGCTGCTATCAAGCAGCTTCAGGTTGTAGGTGAAAAAGCAGGCGTTCCCGTTTTCGAGCTGGGTCAGATTAACCCCGTTGATATTGCAAGACAGGCAGTTGCCTATGCAAAGGACCACGGTAACGACTACGTTTTCCTTGACACAGCCGGCCGACTTCACGTTGACGAAGAGCTGATGACTGAGCTTAAGAACATTAAAAGTGAGGTTCATCCCCACGAAATTATGCTTGTTGTTGACTCAATGACAGGTCAGGACGCAGTTAATGTTGCAACCTCCTTCAACGAGGCTCTGGGCATAGACGGTCTTCTGCTGACAAAGCTTGACGGTGACACCCGAGGCGGTGCAGCCCTTTCAGCAAGAGCAGTGACAGGCAAGCCCATCAAGTTTGTGGGTACGGGCGAAAAACTCGGCGACCTTGATGTTTTCCACCCCGACAGAATGGCTTCACGTATTCTCGGCATGGGTGATATGCTCTCACTTATTGAAAAGGCAGAGCAGGAGCTTGATGAAAAGAAAGCAAAGGAGCTTGAAGAAAAGCTCAGAAAAAATAAATTTGACCTTAATGACCTTCTCGACCAGCTTCAGCAGGTGAGAAAGATGGGTTCAATTAAAGATTTGCTTAAAATGATTCCCGGCGTGGGCAGAAAGATTGACGATGTTGAGGTTGACGAAAAACAGTTTGACCGTGTGCAGGCCCTCATTCTTTCAATGACACCTCAGGAAAGAGCGAAGCCCGACATTATCAATCCCTCAAGAAAGCGCCGCATAGCAGCGGGTGCAGGCATGCAGGTTGAAGATGTCAACAGACTTCTCTCACAATACAGACAGATGCAGAAGATGTTCAAGCAGATGAACGGCAAATCTTCTAAGAAAATGCAGAAGCGCATGAGAAATATGCCCGGTATGATGCCCCCGGGAATGGGCGGCAACGGCGGCTTCGGCTTCTGATAAAGCGGCGGCTTCAAACGCGTACAACAGTTAACGGCACGAAAGTGTTAAAATATCAAATTACAAAATAATTACTTGGAGGTAATAAAAATGGCAGTAAAAATCAGACTTCGTCGTATGGGTGCAAAGAAGGCTCCCTTCTATCGTGTAGTTGTAGCAGATTCAAGATATCCCCGTGATGGTCGTTTCATCGAAGAAATTGGCTACTACAACCCCATGAAGGAACCCTCAGAAATCAAAATTGACGCTGAGAAGGCTCAGAAGTGGATTGCAAACGGTGCACAGCCCACAGACACAGTTAAGGTTCTTCTTAAAAAGTGCGACATCATTAAATAATTTTGGAGGAACGCACTTTGAAAGATTTACTTATATCAATTGCCAGCGGTTTGGTCAATGAGCCGGATCAGGTGACTGTTGACGTTGACGACATTAACGAAGAGGGTGTAATTGTTTATCACCTTCACGTTGCTCAGGATGATATGGGTAGAGTTATTGGTAAGCAGGGCAGAATTGCAAAAGCTATCAGAACCGTAATGCGTGCAACTGCAAACAGAAGCGACACAAAGATTTCAGTTGAAATCGACTAAAAAATTATTCCCCGTCTTATGATGGGGAATTTTTTTGCATATAAATAAGACAGCCTGACCAATCAGACTGTCTTTATCTTTTATTCTTCAACCTTTTCAAGGGGTGTTATTTCAACACGTACCTTGCCGATTCGCCTGTCTTCAACGTCGAGAATTGTGAATTTCAGGTTTTCGTAAATAACCTCATTCATATCGCCGTCCTGGGGCAGGAAGTCGAGAAGGCTGATAATGAAGCCGCCGAGAGTGTCATAATCGCCCTCAGGGATAATGTCACCCACAAGCTCATTGACCTCTTCGATATAGGCTGTGCCGTCAATGGTGAAAAGGTTTTCGCTTTCTTCAACGATTTCCTCTTCTTCATCGTCATATTCGTCTCGGATATTACCTACAATAGCCTCAACCAGGTCTTCCATTGTCACTATGCCTGCCGTGCCGCCGTATTCATCAACAACAACTGCCATCTGCACTCTCTTTTCTGACATTTCATTGAAGAGCTTACCGCAGTTTTTGCTTGAGGGTACATAATAAGCCTCGCGCATAAATGCCTTGGGGCTTTCACCCTTGGGCATTGCCTTGGAAACATATTTGAGCAGATCCTTGATATAGACTATACCTATTATATTATCCTGGTCTTCGTGATAAACGGGGATACGGCTGTAGCCGTGCTCTATTGAAAGATTGACAAGCTCTTCAAGCGTGTCTGTATCCTCTACAGCCACCATATCGGTTCTGTGAGTCATAATATCGGTAACATCGATATCGTCAAACTCGAAGATATTGTTTATCATTTCTTTCTGTATGTTTTCTATAACGCCCTTTTCCTCGCCCACGTCAACCATCATACGGATTTCTTCTTCCGTAACAACGTCTTCATTTGCGTTGGGATCGAAGCCGAAAAGACGCACAACTGCATTGGTTGAAAGTGAAAGAATCTTAACAAAGGGAGAGGTGAATTTCTTGACAATAAGAAGCACACCGACAACCTTATATGCGATTTCTTCAGGCTTTTGCATGCCCATACGTTTAGGTGCAAGCTCGCCCAGTACTAATGAGAAATAAGACATGATAACGGTGATGACAACAACACTGACACCGCTGATTACACCTCGGGGAAGGCTGGGTGCCACACTCATTATGCCATCGGTGAGCATAGCCGCAAATGTTGTTGATGCACTGGCTGATGTCAGAAAGCCTGCAAGGGTTACACCAATCTGAATGGTTGAAAGAAAATTGCTGGGGTTTTCAGTCAGCTTTTTGATGAGCTTTGCTTTTTTGTGTCCTTCTTCAGCAAGCTTGTCAATCATATTGTCATTGAGGGAGATTATTGCAATTTCACTCATGGCAAAAAACGCGTTAACAAGAATAAGAAGGAATAATAAGACCAGTTTGAAGATTATACTTCCGGGGTCATCCATTTTGGATATATCTCCTTTCGGGATTTGAAATTATTTATGCATAGCTTTGTACGCATTGATATAGTATTATACTACACTTTTTATAAAAGGTCAATATCCAACCGGCATAACTGTCTGCACACAATATTAAAATATTAAATTTTTCTTCACGGGAGTTTCACCCTTGCATTTATCCTGCTGATTATGTATAATTAAATTCTAAAAACAAGGAAGGGTGTTTTAAAATGACATATCAGTTAAAGGTTGCTCTTATAGTTCTCGGCGTAATTGCAGGAATTGCTCTGCTTGCATATGTTGCTCTGGGCTTTGTTTTTTTCTTTATTGCTCTGGGTAATAAAAAACGTGATGATGAAACCATCCCCTGCAAAAACTCTCTCTTTGAAAGAAATGCAGATAACGTAAATCTTAAAACAGGCTATAAATGGTATGACACCGTATATAAGCAGGAGGTCACCATCAAAAACCGCAAGGGCATCACCCTTCACGGCATGGAATTCCGTAACCCTGAAAACACCAACGTCTGGGTTATTGTGCTTCACGGCTGGACAAACGTTAAAAGAGAGGTTTCCTCTTATGCTATGGAGCATTATAAAAGAGGCTACAATGTGCTTATCCCAGACCTGCGCGGTCACGGCAACAGCGAAAGCAAATTTGTCACTATGGGCTGGCTTGACAGACTCGACGTTGTTGACTGGACTGAAAGCCTTGTGAAAGAAAACCCGAAGGCAAAAATTATTCTTCACGGTGTTTCAATGGGTGCCGCCACAACTATGATGACAACAGGCGAAAAGCTCCCCGAAAACGTTGTTATGGCAATTGAGGACTGCGGCTTTATGGGCGTGAAAGAAATTTTCACCGATCAGTGCATAAGAAAATATCACCTCCCCCCGAAGCTTGTTATGCCTCAGGCTTCTCTTGTGTGTAAGCTCATAAACGGCTTTTTCTTCGGTGAAGCTTCATGCGTAAGTCAGCTGAAAAAATCAAAAACTCCCACTCTTTTCCTTCACGGCGACAAGGACCTCTTTGTTCTTCCCGAAAATCTTGAGCCTGTTTATAAGGCCTGCGCCGCAGAAAAAGAAAAATATATCATCAAGGGTGCAGAGCATGCCCTTTCATCTCACTGGTTCCACGAAGAATACTGGAGTGTGGTTAACGATTTCGTGGACAGACATCTGTAATTAAATGCAAAGTGCAAAATGCAAAATTGTGGTCGCGGGAAAGCCGTGACCACTTTTGTTATCCCTGAGTGCAGAAATGAATCTCGGAAACCTTTTATTTTATCAATTTTAATTTAAAAAGCAGGTCTGTACAGAAGTTGTAATGACCTGCTGTCTTTTTTTATCCGACTGCTTTGGCGGAATGCTGTTGCGTTTCAGAGCAAACTGAAAGCGGATATTTTCGGAGTGAAGCGACCCGAAATTTTGCATTTTTCATTTGTGAATAAACACTCTGCTCTGTGGAAAGATAGACATAACTAAGGCAGGTGAACACAGTGCGACAAAGCGGAATACTTCTTCCCGTTTTTTCTCTTTACGGCGATTATGGCATAGGTACTCTGGGAAAAGGCGCCTATGACTTTATTGATTTTCTCAGCAGAAGTGCTCAGAGCTATTGGCAGATTCTGCCCATCAACCCTGTTTCCTACGGCAACAGTCCCTATCAGAGTCCATCGGTTTTTGCGGGAAACCCATATTTCATTGACCCTGATTTTCTTGTCAGAGACGGCCTTTTATGCGAAAGTGACGTTGCCCCTCACAGAAGTGAAAACACAGGCGTAATCGATTATGGCGAGATGTTTCTCAGAAGAATTTCTCTTTTAAAAAAGGCGGCTGAAAATGTGAGCGACAAAGACAGTGAATACCTTGCCTTCACAAAAGAAAACAGCTTCTGGCTGGGCGATTACGGTGCCTTTATGGCTCTGAAAGAAAAAAATAATATGCTCCCCCACCATAAATGGACTCAAAAAATCACAGACATCACCAAGGCATCACAGGAGGGAATAATTCACTGCAAAATTCAGTTTTTGTTTCACCGACAATGGATAGCCCTGAAAAAATATGCCAATGATAATGGTGTTAATATCATCGGTGATCTGCCCATATACCCCTCCCAAGACAGCAGTGACTATTATTTTTTCAAAGAAAGCTTTCTGCCTGAGCGCCTTGCAGCCTGCCCTCCCGACACCTTCAGCCCTACAGGTCAGCTGTGGGGAAACCCTGTTTATAACTGGGATAAAATGGAAAGGGATGACTTTTTATGGTGGAAGCAGCGCCTCAGACAAGCCTTCTCGCTTTTTGACACAGTGAGAATTGACCACTTCAGAGGGATATATGAATATTACAGTGTGCCCTCAACTGCCACCGATGCCGTAAACGGCAAATGGGAAAAGGGTCCCGGCATGAAATTTGTGGCTATGATAAGGGAAAGCTTTCCCAATCCTGACATAATCGCCGAGGATTTAGGCTTTCTCACTGACAGCACACGGCAGTTTTTCAGAGAAAGCGGATTTGACGGAATGAAAATTCTTCAGTTTGCCTTCGACACTCACAACAGTGAGCACCTTCCCCACAATTACACAAGAAATTCAGTGGCATACACGGGCACTCACGACAACCCCACCGTCAGGCAGTGGCTGTGCACAAGCCCCGAAAAGCAGGTGACTCTTGCCGCCGACTATCTGGGTGTGACAAATGTGCAGCACCTGGGCGACGGCTTTATAAGAGGGGTACTCTCAAGTGTGTGCCGAAGGGCAATTATTCCCCTGCCCGATTGGCTTAATCTCGGCTGCAGGGGCAGAATCAACACACCGGGAACTGTAGGAAATAACTGGCAGTACCGTATAAAGGAAAGCGATCTTTCCAATAATCTTTCAGAAAAAATTCTTTTTTACACAAAACTATTTAACAGAGCAAAGGAGTAAACCTATGAAAAAACTATTCTGCATTTTGCTTACATTAAGCCTTATTCTGTGTCTTGCCGCCTGCGGCGATAAAGACGGCAATCTTGATGCCACCAACGAGCAGGGCACCTCAGCACAGAATCAGTCGCAAAACAACACTCAGACAGGCGCCACCGAAATTTATTTTCTCAACTTCAAGCCTGAGGTGGGCGAAATATATAAGGCAATAGCTGATGATTATAAAAATGAAACAGGCGTCACCGTAAAGGTTGTAACTGCTGCAAGTGACACCTATGAGCAGACCCTCACCTCAGAAATTGCCAAGAGCAACCCTCCCACTATTTTTCAGATTAACGGCCCTATCGGCTATGAAAGCTGGAAGAACTATTGCGCTGACCTTAAAGACACTGAGCTTTATTCAATTCTCAGCGATAAAAGCCTTGCAATTGCTTCAGACGGCGGTGTGTGGGGCATTCCCTATGTTGTTGAGGGTTACGGAATTATATATAACGAAGAGATAACTGACAGATATTTTTCTCTTGAAAGCAAGGCAACCGACTTTAAGAGTATGGATGAAATAAACTCTTTCTCTGAGCTTAAAGCACTTTGCGAGGATATGCAGAAAAACAAAGAGGCACTGGGCATCGACGGCGTTTTTGCCTCAACCTCATTTTCACCCGGCAACCAGTGGCGCTGGAACACTCACCTTCTGAATGTTCCCTTCCATTATGAAATGGACGATATGGACGATTTTGACAACAGTACCCTTGCAGGTCTTGCTGCAGAGGAATTTGCATTCAGACAGGGCAACAACTTCAGAAATATTTTCGATCTTTATCTTAATAATTCAGTTGTGGATAAAAAGCTTATCGGCAGCAAAAGTGTCAATGACTCAATGGCTGAATTTGCTCTGGGCAAGGCTGCCATGGTGCAGAACGGCTCATGGGCTTATGCTGAAATCAGTCAGGTTGACGGCAATAAGGTCAAGAGCGATAAGGTTAAGATGCTCCCCATTTATATAGGTGTTGAAGGCGAAGAGGAGCAGGGACTTTGCATAGGCACGGAAAACTATTTTGCAATTAACTCAAAGGCTTCACAGGAAAAGCAGAAGGCATCAGCCGATTTTCTTTATTGGCTTTTCTCATCCGAAACAGGCAAGCGCTATGTTTCACAGGAGCTCGGCTTTGTGACGCCCTTCACCACCATGAAGAACGAGAAGCTTTCAGACCCTCTTTCAAACGAAGTTCTCAACTGGTCTAATAAGGATGATGTCGATTCTGTTCCCTGGGCATTTATTTCCTTCCCCGGAACAACCTTCAAGGACACAGTAGGTAATGCCCTGCTCGAATATGCTCAGGGTACAAAGCCGTGGGAAGAAACCGCAAAAGCAATTAAACAGGCATGGCAGGATGCTAAAACAAAATATTAAATCTGTAACACGCAATAAAGAAAGGGCGAATATCAAATGAGAAACAACCTGAAAAAGTATTATCCCATATTCGCCCTTCCGACAACAGCAGCCTTCACCGTTGCCTTTCTTTTTCCCTTTGTGATGGGAATATATCTTTCATTCACCCGCTTCACCACCATAAGCGATGCCGAATTTACGGGGCTTTCCAACTATATTGCGGCCTTCACCAACAAGGATTTTCTGAATGCACTGTGGTTCACCCTGAAATTCACCTTTGTGAGTGTGGTGAGCGTAAACCTTATAGCCTTCACTCTCGCTATGCTTCTGACAAGAAAGCTCAGGGGCAGAAACTTCTTCCGTACCGTATTTTTTATGCCCAATCTTATCGGCGGCATTGTTCTGGGATACATCTGGCAGCTGATTATCAACGGTGTGCTGGAAAGAATGGGCGTAACCATAACCTTCGACCCGAAATACGGCTTCTGGGGGCTTGTAGTGCTGATGAACTGGCAGATGATAGGCTATATGATGATAATTTATATCGCAGGCATAGGCAATATCCCCTCTGACCTTATTGATGCGGCAAAGGTTGACGGAGCCAACGGCATGGAAATTCTAAGGCATGTGATTATTCCCATGGTTATGCCATCGATAACAATATGTCTGTTTCTGACCATAACAAACTCCTTCAAGCTTTTTGATGCGAACCTTGCCCTGACAGACGGTGCGCCATCGCGGCAGACGGCTATGCTGGCACTGGATATTTATAAAACCTTTTACGGTACCGTGGGCTCTCAGGGCATAGGGCAGGCAAAGGCAGTTATTTTCTTTCTGATGCTTGCGGCAATTTCTCTCATTCAGCTTAAATTCACACGGGAAAGGGAGGTAGAGGCGTGAAAAAGCACAGCAGAAAAATTATTTTCGCCATACTTTTAATAATATGCGCACTGTTTCTCTTTCCTGTTTTTATAGTGCTGATGAACTCCTTCAAAAGCAAGTTTTATATCAGCTCCGAGCCTTTCAGATTCCCCACAGGCGAAACCTTTGCAGGCCTTTCAAATTATATTGACGGTCTTGCAAAAACAGGATTTTTCTCAGCCTTTCTCACCTCCCTTTTTATTACCGTGCTGTCGGTGGGTACAATAGTTCTTTTCACATCTATGACTGCATGGTACATCACGAGAGTGAAAAACACCTTCACGAAGCTGACCTATTATGCCTTTGTTTTTTCTATGGTGGTACCCTTTCAGATGGTTATGTTCACTATGGTCAAAACGGCTAATGTGCTGAGTCTTGATAACCCCCTGGGGCTTATAGTGATTTATCTTGGCTTCGGCGCAGGCCTTAGTGTGTTTATGTTCAGCGGCTTTGTCAAGGGCATCCCCATTGAAATTGAGGAGGCGGCCATGATCGACGGCTGCGGACCCATAAGAACCTTTTTTCTTGTGGTTTTCCCTCTTATGAAGCCCACCACAATAACCGTTGCCATAATCAACACCATGTGGATATGGAATGACTATCTGCTCCCCTATCTCGTTATAGGCAGTGACTATAAAACAATACCCATAGCCATACAGTATCTCAGGGGCGGTTACGGCTCAATTGATATGGGCGCTATGATGGCAATGCTTGTGCTGTCGATTGTGCCTGTAGTTATTTTCTATCTGCTTTGTCAGAAGCACATCATCAAGGGCGTTGTTGCCGGAGCGGTGAAGGGATAAATGCAAAGCCGATGCTTTGCAAATGCAAAATTCAAAATGCAAAGTGCGAAATTATCGGGTCGCTTCGCTCCGGATTATATCCGTCCCGGTTTTCCAAAAATTGCAGTAATATTCCGCCCGGCAGGTCAGCGGCGAGGCGGCTCCATAACCGAACAGAGTTCGGTTCGGCTGCGCGCAGCCGTAAATCGCTGCGCGATTTAATGGAGCCGCGCCCACTTGCACAGACTAACGGCAAACATACAATCGACGGACTTTCCGTTTTATAAATATTTCCTCTGCGGGAAGGAAATATATAATCTGTTAAAACAACCCCGCGACCACAATTTTGCATTTTGCATTTACTACGGGGGTTTCTATGTCATCAATCACTTTAAAAAATGTAAGCAAAATATTTGAAGACGGTTACAGGGCTGTGGATAATTTCGACCTTGAAATTCCTGACAAGGAATTTGTTGTTCTCGTAGGACCTTCAGGCTGTGGGAAAAGCACCACCCTTCGTATGATTGCCGGTCTGGAAACTGCAAGCGAGGGTGAAATCATCATCGGTGACAGGCTTGTCAACAACATTCAGCCAAAAGACAGAGATATCGCCATGGTGTTTCAGTCCTATGCTCTTTATCCTGATAAAACCGTTTATAAAAACATAGCCTTTTCTCTTGAAAGACGTAAAATGCCTAAAAAAGAAATCGAATCAAGGGTGCACGAGGCAGCAAAGATTCTTCACATTGAGCATCTGCTTGACAGAAAGCCAAAGGCACTTTCAGGCGGACAAAGGCAGAGAGTGGCTCTTGGCAGAGCCATTGTGCGTAACCCTGCGGTTTTTCTCTTTGACGAGCCTCTTTCAAACCTTGATGCCAAGCTGCGCACACAGATGCGCACGGAAATTGCTCTTTTGCACAAGCGTCTCGGCACCACCTTTATTTATGTGACTCATGACCAGACAGAGGCTATGACCATGGGAGATAAAATTGTTGTTATGGACGGCGGCGTTGTTCAGCAGGCAGACACGCCTGAAAATTTATATAATCATCCTGCCAATGCATTCGTTGCCTCATTTATCGGCTCACCGTCAATGAATTTTCTTGAGGGGGCCATAGAAAAAGGCAAGTCCACTCTTGTGGCTCTCATAGGCGGTGATGTTATTCCCACTAAAAGGGACAGTGAAGCTCTTCGCAGCAGGCAGGGGCAGAATGTGAAAATAGGCATACGTCCTGAGGATATCTCCCTTCAGGGAAGCAGCTTTCCTCTTAAGGGCACTCTCAGAGTACAGGAAAACTTAGGCAGTGAGGCATATATTTATATTGAATATCAGAACACCCTGCTCACGGCAAAGGTACCCCACATATGCAACAAGCAGTCGGGCGAGGAAATTACATTTTATATAAACGGTGACAAGATGCATTTCTTTGACACCGAAACAGGTGAAAATCTGTGCTGAGCAGGCAGGTCTGATGTGCGGCGGCTCCATAACCGGACTGTGTCCGGTTCGGCTGCGCTGCAGCCGTAAATCGCTGCGCGATTTAATGGAGCCGCCCCCACTTGCACAGATTCACCGTGATTTTACATTCAGCATTTAATAAATATTCATTTTTTTTGCAAAAAAATTCAAATAGGGTTGACTTTGCCTCTTTATAATGATAGAATAGCCACGCAAAAATATATTGTAATTTTCTATCAGGAGGTAAAATCAGATGAAAAAGTTTTTAGCAATCGCTCTTGCTGCTCTTATGCTCTTCTCCCTTGCAGCTTGCGGCGGCAACACAAACGAACCCAAAGAAGCAGTTAAAATCGTTGACATTAATCTTACAGAAGAGGAATATGCTTTCGGCGTTGACAAGAATCAGCCCGAGCTCCTTGAAGATGTAAATGAATTCATCGACAAAATTATGGCAGACGGCACATTCGACGAAATCTGTAACAAGTATTTCGGTGACGGCGAACCCACTGCAGTCAAGTCAGCAGTTGAAGATTCCTCAAAGGATCAGCTTGTAGTAGCAACAAATGCTGCATTCGCTCCCTTCGAATATATGGAAGGTGATTCATACTACGGCATCGATATGGAAATCGCTGCACTTCTTGCTGAAGAACTCGGCAAAGAGCTTGTTATCAGCAACATGAAGTTTGACTCAGTTTGCCTTTCAGTTGGCGAACACAAGTGCGATATCGCTATGGCAGGTCTTACAGTCAACGAATCAAGAAAAGAAGTTGTTAACTTCTCAAAGTCATACTATAATGCTTATCAGAAGCTTATCGTAAAGGCTGACGACACAACATTTGATGCTTGCACAGATGCAGCTTCAGTTGATGCTATTCTCAACGCAACAGAAGGCGCTGCAACAGTCGGCTTCCAGAACGGCACAACAGCTGACTTCTATGTTAAGGGTGATGCTGACTGGGGCTTCGACGGTCTCAACGTTCAGCCCAAGGGCTATGACAACGGCGCTCTCGCTGTTCAGGACCTTATCAACGGCAACATCGATTATGTTATCATCGATGCTGACCCCGCAGTTCGTATCGTTGATAACTTCAACGCTATCGGCTGATTAACCGGACAATAAAATAAGACAGTGCCTTACTCCCCTATGATGTAAGGCATTGTTAATGTTAAAGGAAATTTATATATGAACGGATTTATGTTTAAACTTGAGAAGTTCCTTGACATTCTTGTGAATAAGGGCGGTTATAAAGAGGTTCTCACAGGTCTGCAGAACACAATGATTATAGCCGTTGCAGGTCTTCTCATCGGTATCGTTATCGGTACTCTCATAGCAACAGTACGCGTTATGCCAAAATATAAGGCAGCCGTCAGAGCTATGGATAAATTCTGCAGCTTCTATGTGGGTCTTTTCAGAGGTACTCCCATGGTTGTGCAGCTTCTGGTTTTCTATTATGTTATGCTTCCCCTTATGGGCGTTAAGATGTCTTCCGTACTCGTTGCAATCACCGTCTTCGGTCTCAACAGCGGTGCATACATATCAGAGATTATGCGCGGTGGCATCCTCAGTGTTGACCCGGGACAGATGGAGGGCGGCAGAAGTGTGGGCCTCAGCTATGGCACAACAATGCTCAAAATAGTTATCCCTCAGGCTGTCAAAAACATTCTCCCCACAATGGGTAACGAGTTTATTGCTCTTGTCAAGGAAACCTCAGTTGTGTCCTTCGTTGGCGCAAAGGATTTATATCTTGCCTTCCAGAGCATCGGCTCAGGCACTTATGAATATATGGTACCCTACCTTGCAATGGCAATTATCTATATTGTTATTGTTTGTCTTATCACATTGCTCATAAAGATTATGGAAAGGAGGCTGCGTAAGAGTGATAGAGGTCGTTAATTTATGCAAATCCTTCGGTGATAATCACGTGCTCAAGGATATCACCACCACAATCAAAAAGGGTGAAAAGGTTGTTGTTATCGGTCCCTCAGGCTCAGGCAAGAGCACCTTCCTTCGTTGCCTCAACTGTATGGAAGACCCCACAAGCGGCTCCATAATCTTCGGCGGTGAAAACATCGCAGACCCCAAGGTTGATATCAACATCCACCGTCAGAAAATGGGTATGGTGTTCCAGCACTTCAACCTTTTCAACAACAAAACAGTTATTGAGAATATTATGATGGCTCCCGTTTATGTGGGCATCAAAAACCTCAGAAAGCAGAAGAAAAATCCTGATCCCACCAAGCCCTCCACCAAGAAAGAAGTTAAACAGCAGGCTTATGAGAGAGCTATGGAGCTTCTTAAGAGAATCGGACTTGAAGACAAGGCTGATGCTTATCCCTCAAGCCTTTCAGGCGGTCAGAAGCAGAGAGTTGCTATTGTGCGCTCCCTTGCTATGGACCCGGATGTTATTCTCTTCGACGAGCCCACATCAGCTCTTGACCCTGAAATGGTAGGCGAAGTTCTCGAGCTTATGAAGGACCTTGCAAACCAGGGTATGACAATGGTTGTTGTTACTCACGAAATGGGCTTTGCAAGAGAAGTAGGCACAAGAATTATGTTTATGGACGAGGGCAGATTCGTCGAGGAAGGCACACCCGAGGTATTCTTCTCAAATCCTCAGAGCGAAAGAGCCAAGGACTTCCTTTCAAAGGTACTGTAATATTAAACTGCATCGCGAATATTTTATCTTCGCAGTATCAGCGTGTCGGAGTTTATTTTCCGCCACGCTTTTTTTATTAAAAAATTGTTAACATATTGACAATGTAAAGCAAAACAAAATATGGTCTTATATATACGGTTAGAAAATTATTACAAGGTGTCAAAATTTTTTACCGGCAAAAACATTGACAATTGCCCTTGATTTTGATATTATATAATAGTTAAAATCCGTCATTATGTCTTTATTGATTTAGCTGTTCAGAAAGACTTAATGAGCACAGAAAGAAGTGATTTCCATGAAGAAAGAAATTCCACATACTCTCTATGACCTTATCCCGTCACAGCAGACTATGTACCTCATGTTCAAATACACCTTCAGCAAACAGATCGCACAGATTGCCACATCTTTTGCTCTTGAGAAAGATATCGATTTTGATCTGCTCACAAAGGCTCTCAACATCGAATTCCAGAGAAATGACAGTCTTCGTCTGAAGTTTGTTAAGGTTGACAAGCAGATCAAGCAGTATTTTCTTCCCGAGCTCAGAATAGGTTCTGTTCCCAAGAAGTATTTCCGCACAAAACAGGAACAGCAGGCATTCTTTGAAAAGGATGCTCAGACACCCGTAAGATTTGACAAGGGCGAAAACTTCAGAATTTATTTCTATAAAAATGCAGACGGCAACAACGGCGTTTTCTTCAACATCAGCCATCTTAACATGGATGCTATGGGTGCCGTTATATTCTATCTTGACCTTCTGGGTGTTTATTCAGCACTTCTTCACGGCAAAGAGATGCCCGCACCTCTTGCCTCATATGAGGAATACATCCAGCATGAGTTTGAGGTTCTCAAAAACACCAAGAAAATGGAAAAGCACGAGCAGTTCTACCGCGAGTACTTTGCCAAGGGCGGCGAGCCCTTCTATGCAGGTGTTCACGGCCCTGCTTTCCTTGAAAAGCACAGAGCAAAGAAAAAGAACCCGAACCTTCGCGTTCCTCCCGCATACAATCCCCTGCTTGACAAGTGCAATATGATCAACGGTCACATCGGTGCAGAGGATGCAGCTAAGATCTTCACATTCTGCAAAGAAAGAGGTATCGCTCCCGAAAGTCTGTTTATGCTCGGTCTTCGCACTCACTGCTCTGCAATCAACTACAGAACAGATGACGTGTTTATGATGGCTACCTGCTCAAAGCGCGCAACCGTTAAGGAAAAGAGAATGAGCGGCTGTCTTGTTCAGCCTGTTCAGGTCCGCACAATCATTCCCGAAACAGCAACCTTTGAAGAAGGCCTCAACGAATACACATCAGTCAGAACAAAGCTTTATCGCCACACTGACTACCCCTACATCACAGCACGTGACCTTTCAAGAGATATGTATAATTACAATCTTATCCAGGGTCCCGCATGCATGATGTTCTCATGGATTCCCGTGCCCATTGATCTTTCAGAAATGGGCTTCGACTTCAAGTTTGACTTCCAGGTTTATGACCTTGGCAGATATTTCACTCCCCTTTACACTATCTGCTCACCCGACCCGAAGGATAAGGGCATTAACCTTAACTATATGTACAGAGTCAAGCTTTCAGAAAAGAGCCACATCGATGCTCTTCACAAAAACTGCCTGAAGGTTGTTATGGCAGGTATCAATAACCCTCAGATAACAATCGGCGAGCTGCTTGATATGTGCAGCAGATAAGAAACAGGAATAAACAGCACAGGCTGTAAAAATATTAATTATCAGGAGAATCAGAAATGACAATTGAACTTACAAAACAGGAAATCAAAGCTCTGGCAAAGCTTCGTAAACAAATCCATTTAAGCGGCCCCTTAGGCACAATCAAAGATATCTTCACAAGAAGTGAAGCCTTCGGCAACAATGTTGCTGTTGTTGAAAAGATAAAGAAGCAGCCCGTTTCTTACACCGTTAAGGAATTCCACGACAAGGTAAGAGAAGTAGGCACAGGTCTTTATGCTCTCGGCCTTGGCGGCAAGCATATTTCAATCGTCAGTGAAAACTCATATAACTGGATTGTTGCTTTCTTTGCTATCGTTTGCGGCGGCGGTGTTGCAGTGCCCATCGATAAGGAGCTCCCCGATAAGGATATCAGCATGCTTATCACAAAGGGTGACGCAGAAGCAGTTTTCGTAAGCAAGACCTATATCGACGCAGCTACTCTTCACGTTGCAAATGACGACAGATGCCAGAAGGTTTTCCTTATGAGCGGCAACAATGAAGCTGATAGGTTTATGACAATCGATGCTCTCGCTGAGCTTGGCAGAGCTGAGCTTCAGAAGGGCAACAGAGATTTCATCGACCACGAGGTTAAAAAGGATGATCTCGCAGCTATCCTCTTCACATCAGGTACAACAGGCACAAACAAGGGCGTAATGCTTTCGCATTACAACTTTGCTTCAAACGTTGAAGGTGTTCTCGATTTCCTTGGTGCCGAGCTTTCAACAATGTCCATTCTTCCCATGAACCACGCTTATGAGCTGTCATGCAGTGTTCTCACCGCTATCTATATGAACGGTATTATCTATATCAACGACAGCCTTAAGAATATTCTTCCCAACATCAACGAATTCAAGCCCAACGCAATGGCTGTTGTTCCCCTCGTTCTTGAGGCAATTTATAACGGCATCTGGGCTAAGGCTGAAGCAAGCGGCAAGGCTGATATTATGCGCAAGATGGTTAAAATCAGCAACAAGCTCCTTGATATCGGCATCGACATCAGACCCATCGTCTTCAAGCAGATTGCCGAAAACTTCGGCGGCAAGTTCCCCACAATGTCATGTGGCGGTGCACCTGCAAGAGCTGACCACATCAAGAGCCTTAGTGAGCTCGGCTTCAACATCATCGGCGGTTACGGTATGACAGAAGCTTCACCTACAGTTACACTTCACAACAACGGCAGAAAAAAGCCTCTTTCAGCAGGTAAGGCATTCCCCAGAGCTCAGTTCAAGATTGATAATCCTGATGAAGACGGCATCGGCGAAATCCTTCTCAAGGGTGACAATATCACAAAAGGCTACTATAAGGATCCCGAAGCTACAGCAGCATCCTTCACAGAGGATGGCTGGTTCAAGTCAGGTGACTACGGCAGACTTGACGAAGACGGCGAGCTTTACATCACAGGCCGTAAGAAGTTCATCATCATTCTTCCTAACGGCGAAAACATCTTCCCCGAAACTGTTGAAAGCAACATAATGGAAAACCTGATTTATGCACACGAAGTTGTTGCTTTTGAAGAGAAGATAGAAGTACGCGGCAAGGAAAACACAATTATGGCTGCTGCTGTTTATGTTGAAAAGGGCGATGCTGCTTTCGAAGGCATGACAGAAGAAGAAATCATCAACAAGGTCAAGGCAGACGTTGCACTTTCAAACAAGGGTCAGCCTTCATACCGTAAGGTTCAGAGCGTATATGTTTCATTCAACGAGTTTGAAAAGAGCTCAACCAGAAAGGTTATCAGACAGAAGGTTGTTGATACATACACCAAAAACAAGGCAAATGTTTAAAAATTAACATTATAAAAACACGCGAAAAGGAGGGCACACAAAATGATCGAAAAACTCAGAGAGGTAATCTGTCGTTTTGTTGACATTGATCCAAATTCACTCACAGAAGACACTAACATCAGAACCGAGCTTGGCCTGAACTCCCTTGAACTTGTTAATATTGCAGTTGCAATTGAAGACGAGTTTGACGTCGAGATTCCCGACCGCGAAGTAGTTAACATCGAAACACTCGGTGATGCTGCAAGGCTCATTAAAAAATATATGGAAGACTGATATTTTCTATCTCCTCCCACACCGGGAGGAGATTTTTTTCTTAATCAAAATTTATTGACTTATGATAATTTTCGGGTGTATAATTTATCCAAAGAAATGAAAGGATGAATAATATGAAAAACACTAAAAAACTTCTCTCTTTGCTTCTGGCGCTGATAATGGTGTTCTCACTTTGCGTGCCTGCATTTGCTGCAGAGGAAACAACTAAGCTTGTGGTTTTAGGTGACTCAATTGCCCAGGGCTACGGTCTTGGTGAAGGCCGCGACGACTGGTATAACCTTTGCTACGGCAAGCTTATAGCTGATGCAAACGGTTACGAATATAAAAACCACGCTATCGGCGGACATACAACCTACAACCTTAACGAGCGTCTGAAGGAAGACATAGTCATCGCTGACGTAGCTGACGCAGATATAATTGCCGTTTCTATCGGTGGCAACAATTTTCTTTTAGGCGGAATTGCCCTTATGGCTATCAACGGTCTTCTTTTCAAAAACTATGACCTTATTGATCAGACCGCAGACGAGTTTTATGTTGATTTCTGCCTTGCCATTGACACAATAAAGGCCATCAACCCCGACGCCACTCTCATGGTGCAGACTCTTTATAATCCCAGAACTGATTTTCTCAAGGATGTTTATCAGTACGGCGTTGACAGACTCAACGGTTATATAGTCAAGGCGGCCGCCGAGAAGAGCTATACAGTAGTTGACGT
>JAZNUW010000139.1:0-1568 GCA_045592465.1 Acutalibacteraceae bacterium
CCACTTTTACAGAGCCGTCTGCAGGGTCAACTGCAAGCACCTGCTCTGTTGTGCTGTCTGAAACATCATATGAAAGATAAAGAATGCCTTCATACACAGAGCCGCTCTGAAGTAGTATCGTCAAAACACATAATGCTTTGCAATATGTTGCATCCTGCTCGTTTCTATGCTAAAATAAAATTATAAAAAACTTGTGGAGAATTATGATGACGGTTAAATTATTTATTCAGGCAATTATCAAATTTTTGTCGGGTATTGTTTTAGTGGGCATGCTCATATTTTTGCCTGCAGGCACATTCTCATATTTTAACGGCTGGCTGTTTATGGGTGTTTTATTTATACCCATATTTCTTGCAGGAACAGTTATGATGGCAAAAAATCCTGAGCTGCTGAAAAAGCGCCTTAACGCAAAGGAAAAGCAAAAAGAGCAGAGCACGGTTGTCAGACTAAGCGGACTTATGTTTCTTGCAGGCTTCATTGTTGCAGGCCTTGGTGTGCGCTTTGATTGGTATATTCTGCCCGAAGGTGTTTCGGTGGCTGCGTGCTTTATGTTTCTTGCTGCCTATGCCCTTTATGCTCAGGTGCTCAGAGAAAACACTTATCTGAGCCGTACCGTTGAGGTGCAGGAAAATCAGAAGGTGATTGATACGGGCCTTTATGGCATTGTCAGACATCCCATGTACAGCGCAACTCTGCTTTTGTTTCTGGCTATGCCTCTTATTCTTGGCTCGGTATATTCGTTTATCATTTTTCTCGCTTATCCGTTTATTATAGCAAGACGCATTATTCACGAGGAAAGCTTCCTTGAAGAAAATCTTGAGGGGTACCGTGAGTATAAGCAAAGGGTGAAATATCGCCTTATACCTTTTATATGGTAGCTTTATGTGTTAATCCTGCCGAAAGGCTTGATTATATAAAAATTTTATTAAAGGAGATTGCTTTTTGAGAAAGACAATCAAAGAAATGGAGATTGTGTTCTGAGCGGGAGGCTTATAACACAACTGCAAAGCCTCCCATATTGAAGGTCAACAATTTTCAGGAGGAAAAACAATGAATAAAAATGACTATCTGATTCGTAATGAAAGAAAAGAAGAACAAAGAATAACCGAAAATCTTGTAAGGGAATCATTCTGGAATGTTTACCGTCCCGGCTGTCTTGAGCATTATGTGCTCAATCAGCTGAGAAATGACGAAGCCTTTATTCACGAGCTTAACTTCGTTATGGAAAAGGACGGCAGAATAATAGGACAGAATATGTTTATGAGAGCCGAAATCAAAGGTGATGACGGCAGAGATATTCCCATAATAACAATGGGTCCCATATGCATCGCAAATGAACTCAAGCGGCAGGGGTACGGCAAAATATTGCTTGACTATTCACTGCAGAAGGCGACTGAAATGGGCTTTGGTGCCGTTTGCTTTGAAGGCAACATTGAGTTTTACGGCAAAAGCGGCCTTAAATATGCAAGTGAATTCGGCATTCGCTATCACGGCATGCCTGAGGGGGAAGATGCATCATTCTTTCTTTGCAGGGAGCTCATACCCGGTTATCTTGACGGAGTCACAGG
>JAZNUW010000140.1:0-27234 GCA_045592465.1 Acutalibacteraceae bacterium
AAGACGGGCAATTTCCTTTTCTCTTTTCAGGGCAAGCTTTGCCATTTTTTCAGGGGTTAATGTTTTGGTTTTCATAATGCTTTCTTCCTCTCCGAAGGATATTGTTATTTTAACAGATAAAATCTGATATGACAAGAGGCAGGGATGCAGTTTTATAAATCCTGATGTTTTTGAGAACAAGACGAAGGTGAATCCGTATTATAAAATATATTGCAAATTTTAACCGCCCGAAAAAATTCGGACGGTTATCTTTTTATTATTGCAGGGCTCTACCCCGCACCCCGCAAGCTTTTATAAAAGCTTGACCAAAATTTTGCTGCTTTTATCCGAACAGATTGACACTCATATATCTTTCGCCGCTGTCGGGTAAAAGTGCAACTATTTTCTTGCCCTTATTTTCGGGTCTTTCTGCCAAAACACAAGCAGCCTTAAGTGCCGCACCCGATGAAATGCCCACAAGCAGTCCCTCACTTTCAGCAAAGGTTCTGCACATTCTGAAGGCATCAGCTGTGCGCACCGTAACCACCTCATCAACAACACTCATATTGAGATTATCGGGAATAAAATTAGCACCTATTCCCTGAATACCGTGAGGTCCCGCCGTACCCTTTGTAATAAGTGGCGAATCATAAGGCTCAACGCCCACAACCTTTATAGCAGGATTTTTTTCTTTGAGATATTTACCCGTACCGCTGAGGGTGCCGCCTGTGCCTATGCACGCAACAAAAATGTCAGCCTCACCATTCATATCATCCCATATTTCGGGGCCTGTGGTGAGCATGTGCGCCTCGGGATTATCGGGGTTATCAAACTGTGAGGGTATAAAGGAATTGGGAGTCTTCTCGCATAGCTCTTTCGCCTTTTCAATTGAGCCGAGCATACCCTTTGCCCCTTCAGTCAGCACAATTTCTGCGCCGTAGGCTCTGAGGAGCTTCTGTCTTTCCACACTCATAGTGTCAGGCATAACAAGCACAGCCTTATAGCCAAGGGACACTGCCGCAGCGGCAAGACCTATGCCCGTGTTTCCGCTTGTGGGCTCGATTATAGTTGCGCCCTCACTGATAAGACCCTTTTCTCTTGCCCTTATAAGCATATTAACTGCAACCCTGTCTTTCACAGAACCTGCAGGATTAAAGCATTCCAGCTTGGCATAAAGCTCCGAGGGCAGACCCTTGCCGAAAAGATTCAGTTTCATTAAAGGCGTCTTGCCCACAAGCTCGCAGAAGTTATTATAAATCATAAAATCATTCCTTTGAAAGAAGCTTTGTCAGCTCGTCCATAAAGGTGTTGATATCCTTAAACTGACGGTAAACGCTGGCAAAACGGACATAGGCAACCTCGTCAAGCTCCTTGAGCTTTTCCATAACAAGCTCACCTATATGTACTGATGTGACCTCTCTGTCAAGAGAATTCTGCAGGTCGGTTTCGATTTCTGTGACAACCTTTTCAATCTGGTCAATTGAAACAGGTCTCTTTTCACATGCGCGGAGCATACCGTTGAAAAGCTTCACTCTGTCGAAGGCCTGTCTTGATTTGTCCTTTTTAACAACCACGATGGGCACACTTTCAATTATCTCGTAGGTTGTAAATCTCTTTGCGCAGGAGATACACTCTCTGCGGCGGCGGATTTTTTCGCCTTCATCGGTGGGTCTTGAGTCAATTACCTTACTTTCCTCATAACCGCAAAACGGACATTTCATAATAACTACCTCTCTTTATCTGTTTTCATTCAGCACTTTTTCAAGATAGACTGCCGAACGAATAATATCCTCTATTGAATCAAAGCCGTCTGAATACAGCTCGATAATATATTTGCCCTCATAGCCCACGCCTCTGAGCTGAGTGAAAAGCTCACCGAAATCAAACAGACCCTTTTCACTCGGCGGCGCACAGTCGCTGTCTTTGGTTTTATCGCTGAGATGCACGTGAACAATGCTTTCACCGACTGTCTTTATGAAATCGGCAGGGTCCACGCCCTCTTTTCTGGCCTGCTTGACATCGAGCACCATTTTGAAGTTTTCTTTGCCGTACTCCTTGAGAAGCTGCATAAACTCAGGCTTTGCAGCTGAAAAATTAAACACATTCTCGTGCGCCATAAAGCAGCCGTAGCTAATGGCAAGCTCGTTGAGCCTTGTGAATCTCTCGGCATATTCCTCATCGCATATGTCTGCGCCGAATTTTGCGCCGTGCATTATAACATAGGGTGCGCCAAGCTCGGCTGCCACAGCAAAAAATCTCTTATACTTCTCGCAGGAATCAACATAACGGCGGTAATAGTGAGAGAAAAAATTATAGCCCTCACCGAAGCTTTCATAAGGATGAATTGATGTAACATTGACACCGTAGCTGTTTTTTATTGCCAGCAGCTCTTTTACAAAGGCTTTTTCGGTTTCACTGGGTGAATTGAGAAAAATTTCAATATTCTTAAAGCCGTGACTTGCCACGTGAAGAAATGCCTTTTCAGTTTCCATGGGATAAAAGCAGGATGAAGATGCACCTATTTCCATTTTCTCGCCTCCCAAAAAACTATATATAGTTATTATATCAAAGAAAAAAGAAAAAAACAACTGTAAATTGTGTAAAAAAAGCATTACACCCCGGATATTTCTATCCGGAGCGTAACACCCTACTATATCTCTGTTTTACGGGAATGTCATGATACTAACGATGCAAGGCTTTCAAGGCCGAAAAGTGCCGCATCATAAATGCCGTTTGCAATTGTTTCAAAGTCACCGCAGATTGTGCCTGTGTAGCTGTTGACGGCACTGCCTTCAATTTCAATATATGCACCAAGGTTGCCCACGCCATCAGCATCTGCATAATAATCCTCGGGGATATAAACATAATATGTCTTGCCCTTTTCTATACTCTGGGAGTTCAGGGCAAAAATCAGGTTTGTTTTTGTGCTGTCAAGAGTTATACCCACACCTGAAAGTCCGCCTAAAAGCTCTGAAAGATTTTCACTTGGATTCACTGAATATTCCTGCTTGCCTGCAAACAGTGTTTTAATGTTTTCTCTGCTTATTGTGTAAAGCTCATTATAGGTACCGTCTTCATTTTTTGTGCAAAGTCTGATATCCTCAGTGCTTTCACCGCAGGCAGTGAAAAGATTATTAAAGCAAAGAGCAACTGCGCCCTTGCCTGAGCCTGTGTTGTAATAAGCAAAATAAGTTTTGTCTTTAATTACTTCTGTTTTCTGAATTTGCGGCTCTGTGACGGTGAGCTGAGTGTCATCAACATTATCGGCAGAAGCTGAAACGGCTATGCCTGTTACAAGAGCCAGTGTCATAACGATGGAAAGAATAATGAATAACCTGCTTTTCATAAAAAAACACCTCTTTCGTTTAATTGTCTGCTGATTTCTCAGCATTTTTTATATTTTTTTCGTTTCCGTATTTTTCTGCAATTTCAAATATGCTTTTGCCCGATGCATCCTTAAGGCTGATATCGAAGCCTTTTTCAAGAAATTCGCTTATAACCTCACTGTCGCAGAAGGCAGCCGAGAAGAAAAACGAAAGCTTTTCCACAGGTGTCATAAGCATATTTTCTCTCTTTTTCAGCTCCTCAAGAGCTTTTTCCGAATTTCCCAGCAGGGTGCTTTCAAGAAGTGCGTCAAGACCTGTGGAGCCTATATTTTCTTCAACAGCCTTTGCAATTTCCTGAAGACTTGTGTAAGAGATTATTCCCGCAAAATCAACGGCATATTCCAGCACCTCTTCTGTGAGCAGCACCGAATTTTTCAGCAGCGACTCAATAAGGCTTTCGTTGCCTGTGGAAATTGCAAGCATAAGCGGATTATCAAATATGCCCGGCTTTTGTGCTGTGGTGGTGACCTGAGTGGTGGTTTCGGGCTGCTTATCCGGTGACACAATATCATTCACTGCCACAACTGCACCTGCAATAAATATAACAAGTGCTGCAGCCATGGGAATTATCTTGAATATTCTCGGCACACTCTTTTCACGCACCTGAGGTGCTGTGTCTTCTTTTGTCAGCTGAGCAAGAGCCTTATTCTTTATTCTCTGACTCAAAAGCATATCCTGCTCTTCGTCAATATCTTCAAGCAATTCACTTATCTGCTGTGCATCAAGCTCATCAAAAATCTTTTCAATATCATTCATCACAAGCACCTCCTAACATATTTCTTAATTTTTCGCGGCTTCTTTCAAGGCGCTTCTGCACCGCTTCGGGTGTAAGATCCAGCTTTGCGCCTATCTCCTTTGCTGTTTCGCCTAAAATATATTTTCTTGTCACTATAGTACTGTCAGGCTCACCTAAGGCCTTTACGGCTCTGACAAGTGCCTGCCTCGTTTCATAAGAAGCAACTGCATCCTCCTCACCGACAAGACTGCTTTCATCAAAAGCTCCTTCAGCAGAATTCTGCCGCTTGAGTGTGTGATAAAGATTTATGGCACGTCGCTTCCCAATAATGGCAAGGTACCCCTTGATGCTGCACTTTTCAGGGTCGAAATCGCTGAGGTTGTTATAAAACGAAAGGAAGGTGTCACTGACGCATTCCTCTGCATCCTCCCTTGTGCCGACGCCGAGAATAACCGAGGACACTATTTTATAAACAAGAGCCGAATATGTATCCACCAGCAAAGAAAAACCCTTGACCTTGTCTTCGCTGATAAAGAGCAAAAGTTCTTTGTCTGTCATTGTCCTCCACCTTTCTATCAATTATATACAGTGAAAACTTACCGTTTCCGACAGGCTTTCTGAAAAAATTTAAAAAAGTTACAGAAAAAATTTATCTGTAACTTTTTATTACCTACATTTTGAACACTATGCCTATAACTGCCGACAGAGCAATAAGCGCTATGGGATGCAGCTTTTTGAATTTTGTTATAAGAAAGAATATAACTGCACTGAGTATGACACTCTTATAGTCAATTGCCATAAAGAAGTTGCCGCTTTGCGCCATAGCCTCGGCATTGAAAAAAGCTATTTTTGCAACACCTAAAAGTGCGGCAGCAATAAGACCTACACTTGCAGCGCGAAGTCCGTAAAAGGCATATTCCACATATTTTGAATCGCGGAATTTAACCAGAATCTTTGAGACAATCATAATAATTATTATGCAAGGAGTCACTTCACCTATTGTGGCAATAAGACTGCCTAAAAGGCCGAAGCCGGGGCCGCCGAAACCGCTGCCCACCTGATAACCGATATAGGTTGCCATATTTATGCCTATGGGACCGGGAGTGGATTCGGATATTGCAACCATATTTGAAATATCCATTGAAGTGAACCAGCCTGTTGTTTCACCCATTGAGGTCAGGAAGGGCAGAGTGGCAAGTCCGCCACCCACAGCAAACAGACCAACCATGGCAAATCTTATATAAAGCTCGAGGAAAATCGTCATTTTTTCTTTTCCTCCTTTGCTTTTCTTATGCCTGTCAGGTTAAGCACAAGGCCGAGAAGACCTGCCGATAAAACAAAAACAACAGGTGAAAGGTCTGTGAAAAATGACACGAGGGCAACAACGAGGAAGATTATAATTGCAAAAATATCAACAAGTGACTTCTTGGCAATTTTCCACATTGAGCTGAGAATTAGAGCAACAACGGCAGCGCGTATGCCCGAAAAAGCCCACTGCACAACCTCATAATCCTGAAAGCCACTGATAAATGCAGCAATTGTGCCAACGATTATAAGTGAGGGAGTCACCATTCCGAGTGTGGCAAAAATTGCACCTGGTACACCCTTTTTCTTAAAGCCGATGAAGGTTGCAACATTGACTGCAATAACACCGGGAGTGCACTGACCTATTGCGTAATAATCAATAAGCTCTTCGTTGGTTGTCCATTTTTTATTTTCAACAAGCTCCTTCTGCAGCATAGGCAGCATCGCGTAGCCACCGCCGAAGGTGAAGCCGCCTATACGGGCAAAAATAAGGAATAACTGCAAAAGTGTTTTCATTATACTGTTTCTTCCTTCTTTTCATATTTTTTGAAGAAAGCAAGCATTTCATCAATTGTTTTTCTTGAGGGCTCCTTTTCAGGATAAAGCACTGCAAAAACATGAGGCAGACCCTTGCCGTCAACCTTATCCCAGTTCATAAGCTTATAATCAATACCCTTTTCTTCAAGAAGCTTTGCAGCCTTGAGTGTGTGCTTGAGAGCAAGGAAGTCCCCTGAGGATGTAACAAGGAAGGTGGGAATCATTTCGCCGAGAGTGATAATCTGATCGGCGTTGACATAATTAGCCCACTTTTTTGTTTTATAGCTCTTGCCCCCTAAGATATGCTTTGTGTAAACACCCACAAAGGTTCCGTCATCCATATAGGGAACGGGAGAAGTCAGGGCAACTGCATTGAATTTCAGCTTGAAATCTTCAACATCATATATACTTCTGAGCTCTTCGCTGACACTGAGCATTGATGTGAAAAAGGCAAGCATACCGCCTGCAGAGTCACCTGTGAGGCAGATGCTCTTTTTATCGCAGGGATAATTGTCAAGATTATCGTAAATCCACTTGAGCGCCTTGCCGATTTCGCGAAGCTGCTCGTCGGGAGTAACCTCAGGGAAAAGACGGTAGCTCATATTGAAAACAACGTTACCTCTTTTTGCAAGGGTGAGGCAATAGGGCTTGTTGAGCTCCTTGTCGCCATACATCCAGCCGCCGCCGTGAATGTCAACAATAACAGGCAGCTTTTCGGTGGTACCCTCGGGATAATAAACGTCAAGCTGATGATATTTATTGCCGTCATCAATATACTGATGGTCGTTGCTCTCATAAACACCCTCGGGCATTGTCAGAGTTGCAATTCTTTTGTCATCCTGTTTTTTGGTGTTTGCCCAGAAAAGTTTGAGAATTTTATTAAGCATGGTTCTTCTCCTTTCAAAAAACAAAGCCGCAACCTGAGGCTGCGACCTTTTATTTAATATGACCGCAGTAATAATTACTGAATCGGGGGTGTCATTCCGCCGCCTGAAGCTGCCATTGCCTGTGCAAACATGCCGGGCTTTTTCTGCTTTTTGGGCTTGTACGCGGGAGGATTGAGGAGCTTTTTCTTAGCCTTTTTGCCCGCCGGTGAAGCAAGATATCTGTTCACTTCAATAACGGGAGGAGCCATAGTTTCGCTCATATAGTCAACACAGTTTGCAAGCAGAATCTGATCGTTGCCGAGCTGACCTAAAATTGTGACAGCAATAAGGCTCTGTGTGTCATTGGTGCCGTCTTCATAAATTTCGTTGAGCACCTGGAAGAGCTTCTTCATTGTCTGGGGGTCATTTGCCTTTATGGCATCAATAACCTTTGCTGTGCCGTATTTTGTGAAGAATTCTTCACTGAGGAATTCGCCGTATCTTGCAAGGTTATCTTTATAATAGGGGCGAAGCTCAGGGAACACAAGGCAAAGCTTGCTTGCAAGAGTATTGGGGTCATAGAATGAGCCGTTCTTAACAGCAGCCTTTGAAACAGTCTGAGCTGCCTTTGCCTGCTGAGCCTTTTTCTGAACGGGAGCCTTTGCGCCGAATTTTTCATTGAGAGTTTCAGCACAGTCACTCACCACATATTTCACATCTCTGTCATCAGAATTTTCATCAAAGATTGAAGCGGAAAGCTTCTTGGGTGTGTCTTCGGCATTTTCTGCATCGTTTCCTGAATAAACTGTGATTTTGCCGCCAGCAACACAGAAAGCAACAACGCCCTTTTCACCCACATATCTTGCCCACAGCTCGCCGTCCTTTTCATAGAGGACTTCACCGTTTTCGTTTTTATAAGCTGAGAAGCCAAGCTTTTCAATATCAGCAGAAAGGTTGTCAAGCACCTTTCTGAAATTTTCGTTTACACTGCTCATAGGATAACTCCTTTAATAAGATTATTTCAGACAATGAATGATTATATCACATATCCGAAACTTTTTCATTACAAAACGGAAAATTAATTTCCTTTTATTACCACTCTTTCATCATTTCGGGGTTTTCAAAGATTTCATCAAGCTTTCTGATAAAAGGCATAACATCAGCAAAGCCACCGATTCTGTGGTCGAAAACAAGAGTGATGGGAAGCACCTTCTTTGTGCCGATGTCAACAACGCCCTCATCATTTTTGAAGACATATTCTCTGTCTCTGATGCAGCCCACAGCCATAAGGAAAACCTGGGGATAAAGAAGGGGTGTGTAGGTTACGTCACCTGTGATTTTATCGTTGAGGGGCCCCCAGTTTGTAAGGCACACTGTGCCTTCATTCATATCGATGGGCTCGAGTGATTCCGGGTCGCGGGGAGCTTTCTTTTCAAAAAGACCTGAAAGCTTTGCAACCTTATATTTGCCGAAATAGCCTGAGGCTATCTGTGATGCGCTTGAAATAAACTTGCCCTTCATAATAAAGCCGACCATTCTCTGTGCAATAAGGTCAAAGAGAAGGCTGTCCATATCAGTTTTGTCAACTCTGGCAATAAGATTATCTGTCTGCTCTGCAATTTCTTTAAGTGACTTATCTTCAACGCCTCTGACCTTGATGGGGAAGGTTTCACCGCTGTCAAGGAAAATGGGCATAGCAACATCGATGTGCTTCTTGACAATAAGTCTGCCGCATGAAGCTGTGTGATTATACTGAAGATGTGCGTTGAGTCTGGGTGCTGCCTTAAGGCCCTCAACAAGCACTCTCATCATAACAGCATTGAATGAAAGGTGATAGCCGCAGTCCTTTTTGATTTCTTTATAAACCTCAAGGAACTTTGTGATATCTGCTTCATATGCATAAGCAGGGCTGGGGATATTTCTCTGAGCATTTGTCAGAACATTGCCGGAAACTCTTGCCTTCAGGTTAAAGTATTCGACTGTGTCGCCTTTTTCAGGCTCGCATAACGCGCCTCTGATAAATTCTTTCAAATCCATGATTTTACTCCCTTAATTTTTGATATAGTAGTAAGGGCCTTACCCCTATGGTATAAAATAATCATATTTACTGAATAATACACTATTTCGAAAAAAAAGTAAATAGTTTTTCTTTTAAGACACAACAGATTTACAGATTCTTTACTAATGACAAACCAAACAGATAAAAAAGCTGCCTGTAATCAGGCAGCTTTGCTTTTAAATTTTAGGCTGAGGAATAGGATCGGACAGCTTGACGAAGTCTATCTTTTCCATTTTTGTTCTGGGCAGACTATCCATAATGAATATCTTTCTCGGGCAGGCATATGCCTCGAGATTATCCTTGCAGAACTTCATCAGCTTTTCTTTCACAGTCTCGTGGTCAGCGGCAGGGTCCTTAAGAGAAACAACAAGCTTGACATAAGGCTTATCATTTTCATCATAGCCCTGGCAGGCACACACCTCGTTGATATATTCCAGATCGAGAACCTTTTCTTCAATAGTTGCGGGATAAATGTTATAGCCGGCAATAATGATTATTCTTTTTTTGCGGCTTGTGAAAACCAGATGTCCGTCTTTGTCAAGGAAGCCTATGTCACCTGTTCTGACCCAGTTTCTGCCGCTTTCATCTGTGTATATGCCTGATTCCTGAATGAAATCGTCGGGCAGATAACGGTTCATCATTGTTTCACCTGTTATAACAACCTCACCTATTTTGCCCATGGGAAGCTTGTTGCAATCATCATCCCATATTTCAATTGTGGTGCCGAAAATGGGCACACCTACAGTTGTTGTTCTGGCGTCGGGGATGCCTGAGTTAGTGGTGCACACAGCGCACATTTCTGTCAGGCCATAACCTCTGCCGAGTCTTGCATTTGAACCGAGAGCAGCAATTTTTGTGTTGAAGAAATCCACAAACTCGTTGCTGACAAAGTCGCCGCCGACAGAAAGAATAAGCAGATTCTTCACGCCCTCATTTTCAAAATTGGGAGCCTCTATCATTTTCTGAAACATCTTGGGCACACCTAAGATTTCCATAACACAATATTTTCTTATGAGCTCGTTTGCCTGAATGGGGTCAAACTTGGGAATCATAATGGGTCTGTAAGCGTTGCAGAGTGCATAGTGCATTGAAACACCTAAACCGTATGCATGGAAGCAGGGAAGTACACAAAGGGAATATGAATTTGTGTAATCGTGGGCGGGGTCCAGGGCATACATGCTGTAAGCAAGGAAATTAAAGGAGTAGTTTGAATGGATAATGGTCTTGCTTCTGCCGGTGGTGCCGCCGCCGTGAAGATAAATTGCATCATCCTTGCCCGGGTGCTCAACAGAGGGCACAAGGGGCAGCTCCATATCCATAATATCAAGATAACGGTAAATATTCTCATGCTCGGGCACATGGGCATTCTGCAGCTCGTTGCCCTTGGCATATTTATAAGCCACACCGTCACAGAAATCTGAGGTTGAGCAGACAATTGTCATGTGCTTTTCAATTATGCTTTTGTACCCTGCCGCAAAAAGGTCAAGCATAAACACACCCTTGCTGTTTGTGTGAGCCATAATCTCCTCAAGCTGGGCAGGCGGTGTGAGAGGATGAACGAAATTAGCCACAACGCCTAATTTGATAAGTGAATAAAATGCTGTGAAGCCGTGGCCGCAGGTGGGCATAAAGGCTGTGAAAACATCGCCCTTTTTAATTCCCTTTGATGAAAGGAAGGCTGCCATTTTTTCTATATCACCTAAAAGTCTTTCCATTGAGGTTTCGCTCTCAACAGGACCCACAGGTGTAACAAAGGCTGTGTAGTTGCTGCCGATATCCTTGGATATTCTTTCATAGCTTTTAAGCAGATAGTCATAACAGCTTTCGTCTGTTGGTTTATGTAAGTAATTGTTGGCTGAGATTCTGAATTCGCGCATTGGGTTGCTCCTTTTATTTTGCTTTTCCGATGTTTTTTAAAGCGTTGCCGGTATTATATCCCACACGGAAGTTCATTGTCAATGTATAATTTCTTGCTTTGTGTAATATTTGTTACACTTTGTGTTAATTAGTAACTGCTGTTTGAAATGTTTTACATTTTGTTCATAAAGAAAGTCCGCGGAATGTTGTTCCGCAGGCTCTTGGTTGTGTCTTATTTTGTTTTAAGCTGAGTCCACACAATATGACCTATTCCCCTGACACCCTTGGTTATATATTTTCCGAGGTTGCCGTAAAGGCCTGTCATAACGGGATTTTTAAGGTCTTTTTCGCTCTTGTTGTCTTTTTTGCTCTGAGCGAGGCTGACATTGTCATCATCGAAGCTCATTGCAGCACTGCCCTTATCTGCCGAAATCACACAGCCGTCAGCAAAGGCGCATATTTCACTGAGCAGCTCAGGTGAAGGCTTGCCCTCAAAGGCATAAAGTCCGAGGAGCGCCGTTTCACTCACACCGTTATATGAGGGAGCAAGGGGTTTACCCTGAGCAGCAACAAGAGTATATGCATCAAGCACCTGGTCCTGTGCTCTGCTGAAATGGTGACGCTGATTGCCGTAATATGTGCCGAAGGGATTCATTCTGACAGTTTTATCCTTTTCAAGGCGCATGGGACAGTGAGCCATTGATGAAAGCACCTGCCTTGCATTGGCAATAATCAGACCTGCATTTTCGTCATAAAGACCTGTCATACCAGCCGTAAGCTGATGGTTAAAGGAAGCAACATATTTGTTTTTGCTGTCACATTCGGGGAATGACTGTGTTCTGAAGGATGAGATGTCGTCCATAAAGTTACGCTTGATAACACTGATGTCGCCTGTCAGCGCGGGAGTAATCTGGAAGGGTACAGCCTCCTGCCATTTCATATCGGTATATCTGCCCAGAGATGAATTCTCTGTTGAAATTGACACAAGCTCAGCAGTGTAGGGATAATTGACCGTTGCTCTGACAAAAACTGCCTTATCTGTCACTGAGGTGAAGAAATCATAGATGAATGAGCCTGCCTTTTCTTCACCGGGCAGATGAATTTCGCCCTCTATGCGCACACCCTCACCCGTACCTGCAACACTGAGTGCCTTTGCAGAAGCTTTTCTGAAAGCATATTTTTTGCCGCCGTAGGTTATGAAGCTCTGCAGGAATTCGTCGGTGCCGAGCTTCCGGGCGCCAAGCTGCACCCAGGCAATCTGACCCTTATCACTGAAGAAAATGCTAAGGTCGCCTGCCGAAAGAATGTTGCTGAAACGGGGCTTTTCCTTTTTGCCGTCGAAGGTTATTTTTATGTCATATTTCTTTTTGTTTTCACTGAATCTGAGCATAAGATATGCCGAGGAATTATCCTGAGCCATGCTCACTGCAGTGAAATCCTGAAGATATCTGCCCGTAACATTCAGCTTTGAAATGTCACTGATTTTTTCTGAGAGTCTGACCTGCACACACTGCAAGACAGTGCCGTTTGTATTATAAACCGTCAGACCCTTGCTTTCGGGCATAGCAGCCTTTTCTTTTGCTATAACCTTTTCGGCTAAATCAAGGGCAGTTTTTTCTCTTTGAATATTCAGTACAGGTGTTGCAAGACCGAAGTGCGTGGTGGAAAGCAGAATAACTCTGTCGGAAAATGACGGTGATTCACTGTCTTTTTTTGCCGTAACCCTTGCCATGGCTCTTGCTCTTTCAAGGCTTGTCCATATTCTGCGGTTAAAGGGCTTTTCACTCCATGAGGCATAGCCTGTGAAATTGCCGTCAGCAGTGTCATGGGTGAAGTCCACCTCACCCACGGTACCGTGATTTCTGAGATAGCCGCCCACAGTGTCAAAAACAACATAGGGCAGGTCGGCAACCTCTTCAACAAGACCCTTGATGCCGTCAGTGTTTGCAATTTTGCCTGTCAGGGGTCCTAAATCCATAGTCTCCCAGAAAATTGCATCGGCATCCATATTTATAAAGATAAGAAGATCTCTGTTGATAAGTCCCTTTTCCTGCTTAGCTCTCAAATCCTTGACCCAGGCGCGAAGAGTGCCTGCATCGCAGACATCGGAATTGCTGTAGGTGGGGATAATTGTCATGCTCTCGTTTTTATATGTGTATTTTATGGGGTTGAAGGCATATTCATCGCTGAGTCTCGGCACAATTGTGCGAAAAGCATCAAAGGGCACACAGCTGTAATAAAGACAGAGCGCCTTCACACCCAGCTTATTATAAAGGCTCACCTGTGAGGGGGTGAACATAACCTCCTGAGGTCTGACTATTTTTTCATATTCGCCGAAAATATCCTTGAGACCTGAACCGGCTTCGTTAGTCACTGCAAGCTCGATGCTGGCGCAGAATTCATCCTCGGTCATAGCAGACAGGGCACCGTTGTTATAGCCCATTATGATGTTTTCATCGCCGTACCTTGCCACGCGGTCTTTCATTTTTTCCATAATTTCGGGAGCATATTCGGGCAGAATCTTTTGAAGGGAGAAAAAGTTTTCACTGTCCCATGTTCCCTTGACGGGGATGCCTCTTTCATTGAAGTCGGTGAGTATATCGAGAATTTTGTTTATGATTCTGATATCCGAGCCGAAGCCTAAGTTATCGTTTGTGTCGCCTCTGTAGGAATGATAGCAGTTCACATGGAAGCCGTAGGCTATGTGGATTTTGTTTTCTTGCATATTGTCACCTCATATTGGTTGATGGGTTTATAGTAGCATATTTCGCGGTAGTTGTAAAGGGTGCGGTACGCGGGGAGGCAAAGCAAAACGGCAGGAACATTCCCGCCGTTTAAGTTTTATTTTACTTTATGGTTGCACTGACAGAGAAGGATTTTGACCATGTCACTTTGCCGTCAGCTGTTTTATTATAAGGTTTGACTCTGAAGCAGTATGTTTCACCCGATTCAAGATCTGATATTGTATAGGTTGTTTTGTTTTTAAATGAGGCTAATTTGACATTCTTTTCCTGTTCTTTGTCAAATATATAAACTCTGTAGCCTGTTGCACCCTCGAGTGCATGCCAATTAAGAATAACACCGTTACCGTTAACAGTTGCTGTGAGATTTTCAAGTTCACCGAAAACTAATTTTTTAACTGTTGCTTTCTGAACTTTTTTGCAGTTCTTGCAGGTTCTCTGCTTTGTGCCTGCTGCTGCATAGGTGGCTTTCTTTGTTGTTTTCCAACTTCCGTAGCTGTGGTTGTCGGGGTCTTTAGCCAGAGTAACTGTCTGGGTGTCACCACATTCGCAGCTATATGTAAACTTGCCACCCTTTGTGCAAGTGGGGTCACCGTCTCTTGTGAAAGAGTGGGTATGTTTATAGTAGAAGTGAACTTCGATTTCGTTTTTGTCGAAGTAGGCTCTCTGTTCTTTGGTTGTATATTTATTCCAAAGTGACGGTGATCCTGCAAAATAAATGTCTTTTATGTTGCCTGCCTCTTCAAAGGTTATATCAAACCGGTATTTTTCAGGAAGTGCTTTCAGATATATTGCTTTAATATTGCAAGCGTCAAATGCATCGGATATATAAATTTCACCTTTATCATTTGATTCACCGTAGTCAATAACAAGCTTTTCCAAAGAATCACAATACTCAAAAGCTTTTCTAAATACTTTTGTTTTTGAAGGAATGACAACCTTTTTAAGGCTGTCACAATTTCTGAAAGCTTCTTCGCCTATATATTCGAGAGAGTTGGGGAAGGTAATGGAGGCAAGATTTGTACAGTTTTCAAAAGCATAATACTCAATTCCGATTAAATCACCTTCAAAAGTCACAGACTCAAGGCTTGTGCAGCCGAAAAATGCATAAGCGCTGATTACTTTTAAACTTGCAGGTATGCTGATACTTTTTAAGCTTTTGAGCTCATGAAAGCAATGTCTGCCGATAGATTCGAGTCCGGACGGAAGAATAATTTCCTCTATTTCAGGGAAATAGCCAAATGAACATTCGCCCACATACTTGATTGTATTAGGTAAACTTATTCTGTTTATCACCGATTCTTCATAGGTTGAATAATGATCTATACCTTTAACCTCTATACCGTCAATTTCATCAGTGATTTTTAACTTAGTTGTTTTGCTTATTAAACTGTCATCGAAAAAATAATCGGTTACAACATAATGTTCACCGTATTTTTCATTCAGATAATCTTTAGTGTTAAGTTCATAAACAACATTGTCGATAACTACCTTACCGTCATCTGCACTGGCGTTGAAACAAAGTGCAACTGTAATAACTAATGTTAGTATTGATAATAGGGTAAGCATTCTCTTCATATAAATCCTCATTTCTTGGCACTTTTTACCATTTATAAATTATCAAAACTATGTGTAATTTAAATGAAAAACTTTTAATTAATTTATGAAAGAATAAACTTGCCACCGCCTCTTTTGTTTTGTAAAGTCCGTCACGGCCTAAGCCTTAAGGTTAAAGCAAAACGGCAGGAACATTCCCGCCGTTTAAGTTTTATTTTACTTTATGGTTGCACTGACAGATAAGGATTTTGACCATGTCACTTTGCCGTCAGCTGTTTTATTATAAGGTTTGACTCTGAAGCAGTATGTTTCACCCGATTCAAGATCTGATATTGTATAGGTTGTTTTGTTTTTAAACGAGGCTAATTTGACATTCTTTTCCTGTTCTTTGTCAAATATATAAACTCTGTAGCCTGTTGCGCCCTCGAGTGCATCCCAATTAAGAATAACACCGTTACCGTTAACAGTTGCTGTGAGGTTTTCAAGTTCACCAAAAACTAATTTTTTTACTGTTGCTTTCTGCACTTTTTTACAGTTCTTGCAGGTTCTCTGCTTCGTGCCTGCTGCTGCATAGGTAGCTTTCTTTGTTGTTTTCCAACTTCCGTAGCTGTGGTTGTCGGGGTCTTTAGCCAGAGTCACTGTCTGGGTGTCACCACATTCGCAGCTATATGTAAACTTGCCGCCCTTCGTGCAAGTGGGGTCACCGTTTCTTGTGAAAGAGTGGGTGTGTTTATAGTAGAAGTGAACGGTAACACCCTTGGCTTCAAGCTCAACTCTTTCATCTTCATCTACAAGTTCAATCCATTTTTCTTCTGAACCTGAAAAGTAAACATCTGCAAGCAGAGGCATCATTGAAATTGTTTTATAAAAGTTTATACCTTTGGTGGGGATGGTTTTTATATAAATTGCTTTTACATTACCGCATCTGTAAAAGTCCTCGTAATCGAGAGTCACATAGTTTTCTTTTTCATCGCTTGTATTTTCAAAAACTACCTTTTTAAGTTTACTGCAATCCGCAAACACACCGCCTTCATCACCATCAACATTTTCAGGTATGATTGCCTTTGTTATAGCAGTTTTAGAAAATGAACTGTCACCTAAATATTTAATCGTATCAGGGAAGTTAAACGAAGCAAGCTTTTCGCAGCCGTAAAATGCCAAACGACCAACACCTGTAATATCACCATTAACTACCACTTTTTCAAGACTTATGCATTTATAAAACGCTTCTTCAGCTATATAGGTAATACCTGCTGGCAAAGTGATTGCTTTAAGAGATTCCATAGTTGAAAAAACTCCATATCCCATTTCTTCAAGTTCAGCCGGAAGATAAAGCTGTTCAACACCTGTAAAAAAGTTAAAAGTATAGTCTCCAAGATATTTTACAGTAGCCGGAATATTTATTTTCTTTACGCTGGGATATTTATGATCGTATAAAGCATAAGGTCTATCATTGTCCTGGTCGGCATTAAAATTTGCATTTATTCCCTTAACCTCGATGCCATCAATCTCGTCAACAAGATTGATTTTAATTGTTGTTTCAGCTAATGTTTCATCTTCGAAAAAGTCCGTTACTACGTAGTGTTCACCATAATCAAGATTACCGTATTTCTGATTTGTCAGTTCATAAATTACATTGTCGATTACAACTCTTTCCTCTGCGGCGCTCACCCAGAAACAAGCTGCCACTATGATAACTATGGTTAATATTGATAATAGTATGAGTAGTTTTTTCATAGAGTCATTCCTTTCTTGGCACTTTTTACCATTTATAAATTATCAAAGCTATGTGTAATTTAAATGAAAAACTTTTAATTAATTTATGAAAGCATAAACTTGCCACCGCCCTCACCGCAAACTACCCTTCTCGTCAGCAGCAGACTCGCCCCGAGAAAACCTGCTTAAGCATCTCGTTAGCGGCTGTCGACTGTCGGACTGAAAACAGGTAAAGCAGTACCAAAAACATTAGACGAGAACAGACTGTGTAAAACAGCGAAAGACAGCGGTAAGAATAGAATAAAATTATACTTAAATCAGAGAAATGGGAGAAGCTGTCCCTCGAAGCAGAAAATAGAAATCAAAAAATTACCGATAAGGATAAGCCTGCCTTTTCGTAAAAGGTGAGCAGAAACGGTAGATAAGAAAAGATACATATTAACTCCGACGGCAATTTTTTGCTCTTTCGAACCGTTGGCACCCAAGTGCGTTTTTGCATACTTTTGTCGCACAGGACAAAAGCATGGCCCGTCCGACGAGGACAAGCAGAAACTGCCACATTCATAAGGAAGCGACCTTGGCTAATGAAACTCACCTGCTATTATAATCAGCAGACCCTCCATTTAATACGGACTGCCTCGGCGGCCGCAAAATTAAAGAGACGCGAGTTTTACCCGCGTCCCTGCAATGTTTGTTTTTTTATGTGTCCTCGTCGGACAGGCATTCTTTCTTGAAAGAAAAAATCAAAGAACTTTACTTATTTTTGCTTGCTGCTCTCTGGATAGCCTTGATGATTTCAACGATGGGGATAATGAGAACTGAAAGGCCCAGTGAGATGAGATATGCCTTGAGGTCAAGGTGTGCAAAGCCGAAGAGATTTGAAAGGAAGTCAATCTCAACAACTGCAGTTGTGAGAAGGAATGAGCCTATCATTGCGCCGTAAAGAGCCATATTGTGGTGACCCTTGAAGACCATAGCAACTGCTGAGCCTCTCTGTGAGCGCATGTTGAATGAGTGGAAGATTTCACACATAGCCATTGTGAAGAATGCCATTGTCATGCCTTCTGAACTGTCGTGGATATTTGTCCAGGCAAATGCTGCACCTGTTTCAAGACATTCAAGCCATTCGCCGATATAGAATGCTGCAACTGTGAGAACACTTACGAGAAGGCCCTGATATGCACAGTCGAAGCCGAGACCGCCTGCAAAGATGCCGTCTGTTTTGCTTCTGGGCTTTCTTCTCATAATGTTTGCTTCAGGCTTTTCAAGACCGAGAGCAAGTGCGGGAATGCTGTCTGTGACAAGGTTGATGAAAAGAAGGTGGGGTGCTTCAAGAATTGTGAAGCCCATAATTGTTGCAAAGAAGATTGAAACAACCTCTGAAAGGTTTGAGCCGAGAAGGAACTGAATAGCCTTACGGATATTGTCATAAATTCTTCTGCCCTCGCCCACTGCTGAAACGATGGTTGCAAAGTTATCGTCTGTGAGAACCATGTCGGCAACGTTCTTTGTTACGTCTGTGCCTGTGATACCCATACCTACACCGATGTCTGCGCTCTTGATTGAGGGAGCGTCATTAACACCGTCGCCTGTCATAGCAGTAACATAACCCTTGCTCTTCCATGCGTTGACGATTCTTGTTTTGTGTTCGGGCTGAACTCTTGCGTAAACGAAGATATTTTCAACAATCTTTTCAAATTCTTCGTCTGAGTACTTATCGATATCTGCGCCCATCATAGCCTGGCTGTCTTCGGTGAGAATGCCGAGCTCTCTTGCAATTGCCTTGGCTGTATTGATGTGGTCACCTGTGATCATAATGGGTGTGATGCCTGCGCTGCGGCATTCAACAATAGCATCCTTAACCTCGGGACGAACCGGGTCAATCATGCCTGTAAGACCGATGAAGGTCATATCATATTCAAGTGATTCTGAATCATAAACTGTGGGAGCAACATTATATTTCTTATATGCAACTGCAAAAACACGAAGAGCCTTGTTGCCCATTCTTGTGTTTTCTGCAGCAATTTTTTCACGGTATTCGTCATTCATTTCGAAGACTTCGCCGTTTATATCAATGTGGCTGCACTTCTTGAGAATTTCGTCGGGTGCACCCTTGGTGAACTGAACAAAGCCGCCTTCGCTTTCGTGAACGGTTGACATCATCTTTCTGCCTGAGTCGAAGGGTACCTCACCCACTCTGGGATATTTTTCAACAAGAGCTGCCTTGGGAAGTGAAAGAGTTGCCGCATAGTTGATAAGTGCAACCTCATCAGGCTCACCCGTACCCTTGCCGTCTTCAGCAACCTCAGCATTTGTGCAAAGAGCCATAGCTGTTGCAAGCTGATTTTCGTCGGGAGCATAGTGGTCAACAACTGTCATCACGTTCTGTGTGAGAGTACCTGTTTTGTCTGAGCAGATAATCTGTGTGCAGCCGAGAGTTTCAACTGCATTCATCTTGCGGATAATTGCGTTCTTCTTTGACATATTTGTTACGCCGATAGAAAGAACAATAGTCATAACTGCAACAAGTCCCTCGGGGATAGCTGCAACTGCAAGAGCAATAGCGGTTATGAATGAATCAAGTGCCACCTCATAGAACAGACCTTGTGAGCCGCCTACAAAATACATAGCAATATTATAACCGAAGATAACCACGCAAACGCCGAGAACGAGCTTTGTCAGAATCTTTGAAAGCTGCTCGAGCTTGATTTCAAGAGGAGTCTTGCCTTCTTCTGCAAGTGAAATAGCATTTGCAATCTTGCCCATTTCGGTGTCCATGCCGGTTGCAACAACAACAGCCTTGCCACGGCCGTAAACGAGAGTTGAACCCATATATGCCATATTCTTACGATCACCAAGAGCAACCTCATCGTTATCCTTCTTGCCCATAAGTGCGTTGACAAGCTTTGTTACGGGAACAGATTCACCTGTGAGGGCTGCTTCCTCAATTTTCATGCTTGCGCACTCGAAGATACGGCAGTCGGCGGGAATTGCATCACCTGCGTCAAGGAGAATAACGTCACCGACAACCAGATCTTCACTCTTGACAGTGACAATTTTGCCGTCACGAAGAGTCTTTGTGGTTGCCGCAGACATTTTCTGCAGAGCCTCAACTGCCTTTTCAGCCTTGCTTTCCTGCATAACGCCGAGAACGGCATTGATGATAACAACAGCAAGAATAATAAGTGTGTCTGTGGGGAAAAAGCTGTGGCCTGCTGAAGAAGCTTCAATATACTCTGTTACAGCAGAAATTGCAGCAGCAATAATAAGGATGATGATCATGGGGTCCTTCATCTGATCGAAAAACTTTTTGAAAATTGAATCCTTCTTTGCCTCTGCCAGCTTGTTTTTGCCGTTTGCCTCAAGTCTTTTTGCAGCTTCGGCACTTGTGAGACCTTCGGCTGAAGAATTAACCTCTGCAAAAACTTCATCGGCACTGTGGAGATAATGTTTCATACACAATTTCCTTTCTTTTAATCAGCACTGCTGATTTAATATTATTGGCTTATTTCTGAGAATATATCTTTTTCCGCTATGCAAGAAAAAACCTTTAACAGAACAATAGGGTTCCGTTAAAGGTCTTGCTACCTGATTAAAGGCCTGTAAACCAGCCCGTGGGGCGATTGTTGATTTACAGCTTAGAGCTACTCCCCTTTATGAAAAAAGGACATTCTCTCAACAACGAATATGTTAACATATTTTGCCTGCTTTGTCAACAAGTGACTTTTTCTTTTTCGGTTACGGTTTTGTTAACTTTCAGGTTTTTTCTGCCAAGTGAAAGCCAGAGCATAAAGAAGGATATAATGCTCGTGGTTGTGGCAAGTGACATATCATACATTGTGTCATATAATCTTATAAGCAGCTCGTTGCCCACACCGTGACCGAAGAGCCTGTAAATGAGCACGTTATCGCTGGGCTCCCACATAAAGCCCTGATTGGTGGTACCCCAGATGAAGTCACCGATGAATTCCGTCATTTCGTGTATAGGGATAATTGCAAGTGAAAATGCTGTGGCAAAAAGACACACAGCAAGAACTGAGCCCTTTGATTTCGGCTTGACAAGTGTCAGAGCTATATAATAGCCTGCCATGCTGCCGATAAAGCCTGAAACAAAATGCAGAAGTGTGTCAAATCTGCTGGCATAAGCATAAACACCAACATAGTTTCCGCAATATGAACCGAGAAAAGCAATAATCACAATAAGAGTCTGCACCCTGTAATTGATTTTGCAGAACATTGAATCCTTCGGGAAAACAAAGTGAAGAATGCTTATTGCAAAGGTACCGAGAGCGATAACGCCGAGAAGAACGGCCTCTGCTCTGTTTTCCATTGTGATGAAGGCGAAAATCATAACAATTCTCACACTCCACCATAAAAGCATATCCCAGATATTAGTCTGAGCCTTCACCTTCTGAATTTCATAAGCAATTTTTTCTCTGCAACGTGAGGGCACATCCTTAAGTGAAAGGCTTATCCGCTTTCTGCTTTTTATAAAGGCGTCCTTATTTTTAAGGTGCAGATAAAGATAAAGCACTGCGGTTGCAATAAAAGCACCTATAACGCAAAGTGTGATGTCCTCGCTGAAGTCGATAAGATACCACTGCTCAGGCATACTGCCCATTTTGCCTATGATGCCGAAAAGCCAGTGGTCATCCTGAGGCATTTCACAGTGAACAAGATTTCTGCCCGTAAAGTAATCGGTGAAAAACTGAAAAATCTCTTTCGGCACTGCCAGGGCGCAGGAAATGCAGAATGCCATAAAGGCAGTGAAGTTAAAATCCTTGCCCGTCTGAGGCTTTCTCAGAGCAACACTTATGTAATAGCCGATTGCCACACCGATAAGTCCGCCGAAAAGACTAAGGGGCACATCATATTCGGGGAAGCTCTGAAACACATCAAAGCCGAAGCCGAGACCTGAGCCGAGAGCTGCCACAAGGCACACACAGGTCTGGAACCGGGGACTTAAATCCTTGATAAGCTTTCCGAGTACACTGCCGAGAAATGTTGCGATGAGAGCAAAAGCTACCATCAGTTTTTTAGGTGTTGTTTGAGCAAAAACAACTCCCGCCACAAGAAAAGCTCTCACCAGCCACCACAGGCATATTTCCCATATGGGTGCACCTTTCTTTTCTTTAATCGCTTTATTCATAGTCATTACCTTCCAATATAAATTATATGATTATGTGAAAAAATAATACCTTCCGAATAACAGAAGGTATTATAATACTATTCACACGGTTTGTAAAGAAAAGTAACGAAATTGTAATCTTTTTGTCATTTGCTTAATTTTGCTTATCGTGGATAAATGTTATAACTTTTTCATTCTCAATATATATTGCTGTGGGAATAAATGCTCCCTTATAAACCTTTGCAGTGACATAAAAGCCATCGTCTTTTTCAATATCCAGACTATAATTGGTGCGTATTGTGTGCTTCAGCTTCACAACATCAACACCGTCTTCATACATATATTCATCAGCAGTCATATAGTTCATATTGAAATAATATTTAGAGGTAAACCAGTGCTTATTTCTAATTTTATTTTCAGCTACACTCAGCCTTGCAAAGCCGTCATCACCCACACTGACTGCAACATCATCCCGAGTATAATCATAGATGTTCTCTATATCAAAATACAATTCGTTTTTGCCTGCACGATAAACATTAATATATTCCAGTCTGAATTTAAATTCCCGAGTCTGATTCAGGGCAGCACTGTAAAGGGAATAGTGATGAAAAAGCATATAAGAGGGCATAAGAAGCTGTATTATGAGAGTTAATATAATGAAAAATTTAAGCTTTTTATTTTTCATCGCTCTGCACCTCCCCGTTATTTTCTGTGTCAGGTGTTTTCTGCTTTGAACGGGATATTTTAAAATTGATTGCAAGCAATATCCCACCGAAAATAAGAAGCATTATGCCGTTGCCGAGCATTGACAGACCCGACTGAGCAACCAGAACTATTGTTATGGCGCTCACACCCACAAAGCCCACGTTTATGGGAATAAGCTTCTTTTCTCTGCCACCGGCAATTATCATAGCAACATATCCCACAAGAGCCGGCACCCTGAGGACAGCCAGGAAAAGCTCTGCTATATCTTCGTCAAAGCTGTCACCCATAGCATAGAGTGAGCAGATAGAAATTATATAGGATACGCAGACCGCGCCTATATAAACAAGTGCGAACCGGTCTTTGCCGCTGAGCTTTGCAACAAGAGCTGTAACAATAATAGCTATAATGCAGATAGCCACATAAATAACGCTATATTTATTTGCTTCAATGCTGCCGAAGTAAATCCAGCCGCTGACAAACATCAACGCAGCCGTTCCGAGCAGTCCGGGGATTTTATAAGGCATCGCCATATCGCCGTCTTTGAATGAAAGCAGATAAAGGCAGATGAAAACTGTCATAAGACCCACAAGTCCCAATGCGATATCTTCAATGCCCATACCCATTATGAAAATGAAGGCTGTCACAGCAATAACACTCAGCCACACTGCAAAAACGCTCCTGTGGCTTTTATTCTCATTTTTAAGAAGATAGGCCGAATGAACACAGCCCACAACCAGAAACACAACTGCCAGAATAAGCGCAAGCAGCGCCTCCTTTTCCTCATAAACGGAATAGCCCCAGGAAATGCTGCAACCGTAATAAACTGCAAGAGGTGCAACACTTCTGAGCATCACAATAATGGGCATCACCGACAAAGTAACTAAAAGCAGGATATTCTGCCAGTCGATGCTAAGGTCAAAAATATTATATATAAGGGTCAGTGTTGCGGCTATGCCTGCTGTCCACAGTACACTGCCGCCTTCGCACCAGGGCACCTTATCTTTCTTTTTCATAAGCACAAACAGTCCCGATGCCTGACCTGCAATAAGCGGCAGGAAGGAAAGCAGACCCTTTGAGAAAAGCGGCATATCCTGCCAGAAGGTAACAAAGATAAGCACAAGACCCACACCGACTAAAAGTGCACCTAAAATCGAGAAAACTATCATCAGTGTGCTGTTATAATTAGGTTTTTCAGTTTCCAGGTTAGTGTTACGTTTTTTGCCGTAAATAAGCTCTTCTATGGAAACCTCAAAAATTTCCGAGAGCTTAGCGAGCATTTCCACATCGGGCTGTGTTCTGTCATTTTCCCAACTTGACACAGCCTGACGGCTTATATAAAGCTTTTCAGCCAGCAGATCCTGAGTAAAGCCTTTTTCTGTTCTGAGCCTTTTGATGTTTTTTGAAATTTTCGCCATAATATCATCCTTTCGTCGTGAGCAGTTTTTATTCTCCCGACAGGTCTATAATACTATCCCTATATTAAAAAGTCACTAAAAATCATATAAAAAGCAGCGACACAATCTGTTGCGCAGGTGTTTTCATTCCATTATAGAAAGAATCGAGTCAATTTCGCGGCTTGTTTCAATTAAAAATTCACGGCAGGCTTCATCCGCGTACAGCAAACGGCCAACCTTTTTCACTTTCCACAAAAAGCCTCTGTCAAATCTGACATCACTGAAATTCCTCACCAGAGGGCACACATTCACTCCCCTTATGTCGGGAATGACCTTGATTTTTCCCTCAGCACTCACATAAGGGAAAAACGGAAATATGCGGCATGAAAGGGGGCGTTCACTTCTTTTGCAGTTGCCCTCGCAAACCGCAAGGCGCACTGCATCTTTTTCCTTTACGGCAAGGGTACTTTTCTCAAAAGGGAACAAAAGCATGCCTGTGTTATCGTCACCCTTGCAGCAGGCACCTCCGCAGACTGCTCCGCAATCCTTTTTCAACGGAGTTTTATCACCTATTATTTCATTTGCTTTTTTATAAAGCTCACTGTAATATTTTTCTTTATCAGTCATTTTTTCTGCTCCCGTAAAACTTATTTGTGCAATTATTATACATTATTTACTCTAAGAATGTACAGTTTTATTATTGAAAAAAATATCAATTTATGTTATATTTATTTTTGTAGTTTTTCAAAGGGGTGTATATAAATGAAAAAGATTGGATTTGACAATAACAAATATATCACTACCCAGTCGGAACAGATCAGAAAACGTCTGTCTCAGTTCGGAGGCAAACTCTATCTTGAATTCGGAGGCAAGCTTTTCGACGACCACCACGCTGCAAGAGTACTGCCCGGCTTTGAGCCTGACAGTAAGCTCAAGATGCTTCTTCAGCTTAAGGAAGAGGCTGAAATTGTTATCGCCGTGAGCGCAAAGGCAATTGAAGGAAAGAAGCTGCGCCGCGACCTCAACATCTCTTATGACAAAGAGGTGCTGCGCCTTATCGACCTTTTCAGAAGCGTTGGTCTTTATGTGGGCTCCGTTGTTATAACCCAGTATGACGGTCAGGGTGCTGCTGACACCTTCAAAAACAATCTGAGAAGCCTCGGCATCAAGGTTTTCACCCACTATAAAATTGCAGGATACCCCTCAAACGTACCCCTTATAGTTTCCGAAAACGGTTACGGCAAAAACGAATATGTTGAAACTCAGAGAAATATCGTTGTTGTCACTGCTCCGGGCCCCGGCAGCGGAAAAATGGCAGTGTGCCTTTCACAGCTTTATCACGAGCACCTCAAGGGCATTGAAGCAGGCTATGCTAAATTCGAAACCTTCCCGGTTTGGAATCTGCCTCTCAACCACCCTGTAAATCTTGCTTATGAGGCTGCAACCGCTGACCTTAATGATATGAATATGATTGACCCCTTCCAGCTGGAAGCCTATGGCAAGCCTACTGTCAACTATAACCGTGACGTAGAGATTTTCCCTGTGCTCAATGCAATATTCACAAGAATTTACGGCTCATCACCCTATAAGTCACCCACAGATATGGGTGTAAATATGGTCGGCAACTGCATCGTTGACGAAAAGGTTGTCTGCAGCGCCGCAAATCAGGAAATTATCAGAAGATATTACAACACTCTGTGCGATGCCCGTCACGGTGCTGACACTGCCAAGGAAACAGAGAAAATTCTGCTTCTTATGAATAAGGCAGGCATCACAGTCAAAGACAGAGCAATTATTCAGATAGCAAACAGACTCGAGGTTGAAACAGGTGCCCCTGCTGCTGCAATTGAGCTGCACGACGGCAGAATTGTAATAGGCAAAACAAAGGAGCTTCTTGGCTGTGCCTCAGCCTGCGTGCTCAACGCACTTAAGGCTATTGCAGGCCTTGATGACAAGCTGTTGCTGCTGCCCTCAAGCCTTATTGAGCCTGTGCAGAATCTCAAGGTCAACTATCTCGGCTCTAAGAATCCCAGACTTCATGTTGACGAGGTGCTCGTTGCTCTTTCAGTGAGCGCCGCAACTGATGAAAATGCAGCAAAGGTTATGTCCTGTCTGCCTTATCTCAAAGACTGTCAGGCACACATTTCCGTCATTCCCTCAAGCATTGACAGAGAAATGTTCCGCAAGCTGGGTATTCACCTCACCTGCGAGCCCGAATATGAAAACGACAATCTTTATCACCTTTAAAAATCAGTGCCGCCGGGAAGCCTTCCCTGCGGCATTTTTTAGTCTGCGGTAATCGGGGGGGCTCAGCAACCACCGCCCGGCAGGGCGGCGGTTGGGCGACGCAGTCGCACCGCCGAAGCGAAGCTTGCGGCGCTGAGCCCCCGCCCCCCACTGCAGAGACTCAAAACAAAAAGGACGCTTGAAGGGGACACTCCGTAAGGAAGTTGTCCCCTTCGGCTTTTGTAATCAGCCCAAAAAATTGAATTGTAGGTATAAATCAATCTATACGGAGGATTACATAATGTCAAATATAATAGAAGAATTATTCTACGGTAACCTTGAACCGCAAGAGCTTACCACAGAAATAACGCCAAAACTCAAAAAGAAGTTAAATGAGCTTGTAAAGAAAGAGGAAGAACTGGCAGCAAAACTGTCTGACGAAGAAAAAGAGAAGTTTGCAAATTATGTGAGCAAATATAATGAATTTTCAAGCATCAGCATTGCTGACGGTTTTGTTTCAGGCTTTAGATTTGGTGCAAGATTTACATACGATACTTTTGTTGTGAATTCAAAAGGAGGTATGTAAAATGAGCGAGAAAACAAAAATCACTTATCGTCAAGTTAATGGCTATCTCATTCCTAACATCATACTGCCACCCGAACAAGCTAATATAACCATCGGCAAATGGGGTATAATGCACAAAAACTACCTTGAACACAACAAACGGGGTCTGTTTATGCTAATGGTAACCAAATGCACACTTTGGCCTTATCTTGCAGATGTTGACCGTCAGGCAAATGAAATGTACGACCTTCTGATTGAGCAGATGAAAGAGGCAGAAGGCGTTACGGAGCAACTAAAAGAGCAAGACCAATTTGAGTGGGTGAAGAGAATGGGCAATATTCAGCAACGGGCAAGAGAGATTGTGTGTAGTGAGCTGATATACAGTTAAAACTAAATTGACATTTTGAGCTTGATATACAAAAGCACGACTTACAGCAATGTAGGTCGTGCTTAGCTTTTAGTGTTAAAAATGCCTTT
>JAZNUW010000141.1:0-9294 GCA_045592465.1 Acutalibacteraceae bacterium
AATAAAATAACACTGAAGCCGTAAGGCTTCAATAACACTTTTGATTTATCAAAAATATCACTGCAAATTTATATTTGCAATATCACTTAATACTCTCCGAAGAAAATATTTTCACTTTGGCATAATTACCTTCAAAGCATACAACCCACTATGACACTTTCAAGCCGAAAGTGTCACTTTTTATATAAAAAAATCGGGAGCACTTCATTACAAAGTGTCTCCCGATAATTTTATCTGTCCTTAGCAACCTTGCCCGTTCATCGGGGATTTTTGCTTTGAAAGGCTTATTTCTTTGCGGTCTTCTTTGCCATTGTTTTTCTGTAAAGCATAATGATTCCGCTTGCACCAAGGTTAAGAATAATGGAGCCGAGAAGAAGTGAAAGCAGGTGGCTGGGAAGATTTGCTATCATTTTGTCGCTCTCGATAAATGAGCAGATAAGATAAACAAAGCCAACATCGTTAAAGAACATGGGAATGAAGGGTCTTGTGAGAATAAGTACACCGATGATGATGACAAGGGGAATGCAAACTGCAGCGAAGTGTGAAAGACCAAAGCCCATAAGAGTCTTGGCGCCGAAGCTCACAAGTGCAGCCAGCAGAAGACCTACAGTGCCGCCGCAAAGGGTGTACCAGAAGCGGTCCTTATAGGAAAGCTCTTCCTGAAGAAAGAAAACTGCAACGCTGATGAAAAATGCCCAGTTAATTACTCTTAGACCCTCGTGGGGCATAACATCGTGAAGTGCCTGGAAAATAACATTCCAAAGAGCAATCCATAAAAATACAAGGCAGAGTGCGGGCACCTTACCCTTGGGTGGTTTGTGTAAGAGCTTGAAGCTCTTTTTTTCGTTCTGGTTCATCTGATATCCTCCGTATTACATAAAAATAGCTCCATGTTATGGCTTTTTAAAGTCGTAGCATGAAGCATCTTGGTGGATTATATCAAAAATTTCTTTGAGAGTCAACAGACAATTTGTCGGATTCTGCCTTTAAAACAACAAAAACGGCAAATGAAGTTGCAATAAAGTCACAGTGATGAAATCTGGTTTAACCGTTAAAGAATTGTTTTATAAATCAGAGGATTTTTCTCAGGTACATTGCCACTGAAGGAAAGAGCAGACATAAACAGCTTTTCGGCATCCTGAAGCTTATGCTCGTTGTTGGTGTGAAGTTCGGCGATAACCTGACCTTTTTCCACCTTGTCGCCTGTCTTTTTGTGAAGAACAATACCTGCAGAGTAATCGATAGTGTCTTCCTTTGTGAGTCTGCCTGCGCCGAGAATAACACTCACAGAGCCTATAGCCTCAGCCTGCATTTTTGAAATATAGCCGTCTTCGGGTGAGCGCACTTCATAAACAAAGTTAGCCTTAGGCAAAAGAGCTGTGTCATGAATCTGAATTCTGCTGCCGCCTTGAGCAGTGATAAATTCCTTGAATTTTTCGAAGGCAGCACCGCTGTTGAGAGCATCTTCAGCCTTGAGTCTGGCTGCGTCATAGTCAATACCCAGTGACAGAGCAACAATATTGGAAGCAAGAGTGAGGCAGACCTCTCTGAGATCATCGGCACCAAAGCCTCTGAGCATATTGACAGCCTCGCTGACCTCAAGAGAATTGCCTATATTCGTGCCTAAGGGTGTATCCATATCGCTGATAACGGCAGCCATATTTCTGCCTGCAGCCTTGCCGATATCCACCATTTTCTGTGAAAGAAGCACAGCATCCTCAGCTGTTTTCATAAAGGCACCACTGCCGTATTTAACGTCAAGCACAATAGTTTTGCTGCCTGCGGCAAGCTTCTTTGACATAATGCTTGAAGCAATAAGAGGTACACTGCCGACAGTGGCAGTTGCATCACGAAGGGAATAAATAATTTTATCTGCGGGGGCGAGCCTTCCTGTCTGTCCCACAACAGAAATTCCTATTTTTTTAACCTGAGCAATAAATTCATCGGGGGTAAGACTCACCTGAAAACCTTCAATTGATTCGAGCTTATCAACAGTGCCGCCCGTGTGACCCAGACCTCTGCCTGACATCTTGGCAACGTTGATTCCGAGGCTGGCAACTATGGGAGCGACAATAAGTGTGGTTTTATCGCCAACACCGCCCGTTGAGTGCTTATCGGCAGTTATGCCAAGGTCGCTTAAATCAAGGGTGTCACCTGACACAGCCATTTCTTTTGTGAGGGTTATCATTTCTTTGTCAGACATGCCTCTGATATATATTGCCATTAAAAGAGCGGTTGCCTGATAATCCTTTATGCTGCCCTTTGTCAGCTCGCGAACAAAAAAGCTTATCTCTTCATCGGTAAGCTCATATCCGTCGCGCTTTTTTGCAATTATATCATAAATTCTCATATTTTACTCCTTTAAGCTGAAACTGTCGGGAAGCAGATTGCGAAGGGTGATAACCCTGAAATCGTCACCGTTTTTTCCGAGAATAACTCTGAAATCGGGGTCGCAGAATTCGGCCATAACCTGTCTGCATACACCACAAGGAGAGCAGTATCCGGTAAAATCACATTCATTTCCGCCCACAACAGCAATAGAAACAAATTCTCTTTCGCCCTCACTTACAGCCTTGAAAAAAGCAGTGCGCTCAGCGCAGTTAGTAGGGGAATATGAGGCGTTTTCTATATTGCATCCTGTGTAAACCTTGCCGTCAGCGCAAAGCAGAGCTGCACCGACAGTGAAATGTGAATAGGGCGCATATGCCTTTTCAGCGGCTTTTTTTGCGAGGGAAATAAGTTCAGTTTCTTTCATAAACAGTTCTCCGTTATTTTATTTTTAAAGCTTTCGCCCTGAATATCAGAGTTAAGAGCGAAAATATCAGCAATTGTTTTTCCGATATCGGCGAAGCTTTCCCGCGTGCCGAGATTGGTGGGTGTGACAGTCTTGCCGAAGACCAGCAGGGGAGTGTATTCTCTCGAGTGGTCGGTGCTTTCTGTCATGGGGTCACAGCCGTGGTCAGCTGTTATCATAAGAAGGTCGGTGTCTTTCATTTTGTCAATAAATTCACCGAGCCATCGGTCAAATTCTGTCAGTGCCCCGGCGTACCCTGCCGCATCGTTGCGGTGACCGTAAAGCATATCAAAATCAACTAAGTTTGTGAAGCAAAGACCTGTGAAAACCTCGCTAAGAGCCTTCATTGTCATATCCATACCCTGCTTATTGCTTTCGGTGGGAAGGGCTTTCTGAAGTCCCTTGCCGGCAAAAATATCATATATTTTGCCTATGGGGATAACCGTAAGTCCCTGGGCGCTCATTTCATCGAGCAGAGTGTTACACGGCGGCACAAGAGAAAAATCGTGACGTCTTGCAGTTCTTTTAAAATCGGGATACTCTCCCTCAAAGGGTCTTGCAATAACTCTGCCCACAGCATGATTACCCTTAAGGATTTCTCTTGCAGTTTTGCAGTAATCATAGAGTGTTTCTATGGGGACAATATCCTCGTGAGCTGCAATCTGAAAAACACTGTCAGCCGAGGTGTAAACTATAAGAGCGCCCGTTTCAATATGCTCTCTGCCGTAATCCTCAATTACCTTTGTGCCTGAATAGGGCTTATTGCAGATAACCTTTCGGCCGGTTCTGTTTTCAAATTCCTTTATTATTTCATCGGGAAAGCCGTCAGGATAGGTGGGGAAGGGTCTTTCCGAAACGAGACCTGCAATTTCCCAGTGACCTGTTGTGGTGTCCTTACCCTTGCTTTTTTCAGCCATTCTGCCGTAAGCTCCAATGGGATATGCTTCTTTTTCACCGAAGGTTATTCCGTCGATATTATAAAGTCCCAGCTTAGCCATATTGGGCACAGAAAAGGCATCTTGCATAAAGCAGGAGCGAAGAGTGTTGCTGCCCTCATCACCGTAAAAGGCACTGTCAGGCATTTCGCCTATGCCAAAGGAGTCAAGGACTATAAGGAAAACACGCTTGATCATTGAGCATCATCCATTCTTATTGCCGTTTCGAGGGCGATTTTCATCATATCAGTGAAGGTGTTCTGTCTTTCTTCGGCACTGCAGCCTTCGCCTGTTGCGGGAATATCAGATATAGTGCATATAGCCAGTGCTCTCTTGCCTGCTTTTTTGGCAGTGAGATAAAGGGCAGCTGCCTCCATTTCAACGGCAAGTGAGCCCACCTCTGCCCATTTTTTCAGACAGTCGGGGTCGGCATCATAAAAGGTGTCGCTTGAAAATAGGTTGCCTACCTTAAGGCTCAGACCTAAGGCTTCGGCAGAGTCCTCAGCGGCAGTGAGAAGCTCATAAGAGCAGGTGGGGGCAATAGCACCTGTTACACCGTACTGTGCACCGAAGTTTGAGTTTGTGTTTGCACCGATGCCTGCAACGATATCGCGAAGCTTTATATCCTTGCCAAGACCGCCTGCAGAGCCCACGCGTATTATGTTTTCAACACCGAAAAAGTTATAAAGCTCATAGGAGTAAATGCCGATTGAGGGCATGCCCATACCGCTTGCCATAACACTGACCTTATGGCCCTTATAGGTGCCGTTATAGCCCTGAATACCTCTGACATTGTTGATGAGCACAGGGTTTTCAAAGAAAGTTTCTGCAATCTTTTTAGCTCTGAGGGGGTCGCCGGGCATAAGCACGGTTTTTGCAAAGCTGACGCCCTCGGGCAGATTTATATGGGGAGTGGAAACTGACATAAAATCATCCTTTCTTAATAGCCGGAGCCTTCTTCATTTTTGACTATTTTAACAATTCTGCTTGTGCCAAGGCGTGAAGCCCCCAGAGAAAGCATATCCTCGGCATCTTTTATGCTTGCAATACCGCCGGCAGCCTTGATATTGAGGTGGGGCTCAACATTAGCTTTGAAAAGAGCAATATCCTCTCTTGTGGCACCGCCTGTTGAAAAGCCTGTGGAGGTTTTGATATAATCAGCACCGCTTTCTGATACAATCTGACACATCTTAATTTTTTCTTCATCAGTGAGAAGGCAGGTTTCAATTATAACCTTCAGGAGTCTGCCGTCGCAGCTTTTTTTAATTTCGGTTATTTCAGCCAATATATCATCATATCTCTTATCCTTGAGCATACCGATGTTGATAACCATATCTATTTCGTCGGCACCCTCTTTCACAGCCTGGGCTGTTTCAAAGCATTTCACTGCTGTGGTGTTATAGCCGTTGGGAAAGCCGATAACAGTGCAGATTTTAAGGCTGTTTCCCACGTATTCCTTTGCCTGCTTCACATATGAAGGAGGAATACAAACACTTGCAGTGCCGTATTTTATGCCGTCATCGCATATTACTTTAATTTCACTCCATGTTGCACCCTGAGAAAGAAGGGTATGATCTACCTTTGAAAGAATGTCTTTGATATCCATAAAAATATTACCTCACTATGCATTATACCTTAATTTTACAACTATAAGAGATAAAAGTCAAACAAATTAACATAATTGAAGGTGCTTTCTCATAAAAATCTCAAAGGTGATATTATGCGATGTTTTAAAGCGATTCTTTGTTTCCTGCTTATTTTTACAATGTGCGCCTGCACTAAAAGTCAGTTTATGGATTTAAGCGGATTTATATACCGATATAACAAGATATCTGACAATAAAGCTGAGCTTACGGATTTTTATTTTGATGAGTCAGACACGAGCTATGTGCTCATAAGGGATAAGGTGCTTCTCAGGCTCATTGCCGGCGGTGACGGCAGAATCAAAGAGTGCAGGCTGACACTCGCCAAGGCTACGTCGGACAAAGAAATGAGTGAGAATATAATCTCTTTCAGGCAGGCAGCATCAAAAGCTATGCAGTCATTTTGTGAGTACCCCCAAGACACTGCAGAGGGGATGCTCGGCGATTTTTGTCTTTATCAGGATGAAAGCTTTTTAAAAGAAGGTGAGCTGACAAAAAAGCAGGGGAATTTCTATTTTGTTTTCTACTCAACATCTGTTGCGTGTCAACTGAGAATTTGTAATTTATACCTCACTGAAATTGAGCCGACAAAGAAACCTGATTAATTATGAAGTTTTTCGCAAAAGCTATTTACAAAAAGCCTGTTATCATTTAAAATATTCCTTGATAAATATTTTAAACGGAGCAGATTATGAATATACAGATTTACGGAACAGCAAAATGCTTTGACACAAAAAAGGCTCAGCGCTACTTCAAGGAAAGAAACATCAAGTTTCAGTTTGTTGACCTTGCAAAATACGGTATGAGCAAGGGTGAATATAATTCAATTAAAACTGCACTTAAAATGAAGGTCGATGACCTTGTTAATGAAAAGAGCAAAAAGTATGACAACAGTTTTATCAAATATCTTGCTTCTGAAGAAGCAAAGGAAGAAAAGCTGCTTGAAAATCAGGAGCTTTTTAAAACTCCGATAGTCAGAAACGGCAAAAAGGCCACCTTAGGCTATTGCCCCGAAATATGGAAAGAATGGGAGAAGGAATAATGGTTACACAGGCACAGATTGACAGAATTAACGAGCTTGCAAGAAAGGCTAAGACAGAGGGCCTGACAGAAGAAGAGCTCAGGGAAAGAGATATTCTCAGACGCGCTTATATTGATTCATTCAAGGAAAGCCTTGTGGGTCAGCTTGAAAACACCTATATCGTTGACGAAAAGGGCAACAAGAAAAAGGTTACAAAAAAGTCCTGAGGGACTTTTTAAATGCAAAATGCAAAATGTAAAGTGCAAAATTTCGGTCGCGTGGCAGTTGTTATTAATTTTAATATTTCTGCCCGCAGAAATAATGCTCAGCAAATGCAAGTGCCGTCGATTGTACTCCCTCAGTCCTGCGGACAGCTCCCTCAGGGAGGGAGCCAACCTGACGATGATTAGAAGTCAAGATGAAATTCATGCCTCCCTCATTGAGGGAGGTGGCAGACCGTAGGTCTGACGCAGGGAGTACAATCGGAGCTTTGCTCCCCGCAATTTTTCATTTTGCACTTTGAATTTTGCATTTTATAAGGAGTTTCTATGAATAAAACCTGCTATATAATCGGAGCCGGTGACATCACCGACCCCCACATCACTGCCACGGCAGAAGATCTTATAATCTGCGCTGACGGCGGATATAATCATAAGAGCATTCTCGGCAGAGAGTGCGACCTTGTTGTGGGCGATTTTGACTCTCTCGGCTCTGTTCCCGACACTGACAAAAAAATAGTTGCGCCCACAGAAAAGGACGAAACTGATATGATGCTTGCCGTTATGTCAGGTCTTGACAGAGGCTATGATAATTTTGTTATCTTAGGTGCTCTCGGAGGTGAACGCAGTGACCATTCCGTGGCCAATATTCAGCTGCTTCATTATATAGTGTCAAGGGGTGCTGAGGGAACTATCCTTCACTGCAATGAGGTTTTCACTGCTTTTTCTAAGGGTACGCTGACACTTGGTGCTGACCTTAAGGGTTATATCTCTGTTTTTTCTCTCACAGACGAAAGCAGAGGAGTGACCCTGAGAAATCTCAAATACACTCTCGAAGATGCCACCTTACATTCGTATATGCCCGTTGGGGTGAGTAATGAGTTCATCGGGAAAGAGGCAGCAATTGAGGTTAAAGAGGGCGCACTGCTGGTAGTGTATAAAAAATAATAATCAAAACGCGCTGATGATGCGGTCTCAGACTTTAATCCGCCATTCCGTATTGTGCATTTGCTTAATGTTAAAAATAAAGACCTGCAAGTTTATTCCTGCAGGTCTTATCCTTTTTTTATTGTGCTCGCCGTGGGGCATTACTTTTCCTGGCGCGGAAAAGTAATCAAAACGCGCTGATGATTAATTATTCAGCGATGCTTTCGCCTGTCATTTCTGCGGGCTGCTCGAGTCCCATAATCTTAAGCATTGTGGGAGCAATATCGCAAAGCTTGCCGCCTTCGCGAAGTGTGCAGTCATAACCGCAAACCACAAAAGGTACGGGGAATGTGGTGTGAGCAGTGAAAGGTGAGCCGTCTTCTTCATACATCTTGTCAGCGTTGCCGTGGTCGGCAGTGATAAGCATAACGCCGTCCATTTCCATAACAGCATCATAAACCTTGCCTACTGACTTGTCAACAGCCTCAACAGCAGCCTTAGCAGCATCAAAAATGCCTGTATGGCCAACCATGTCGCAGTTAGCAAAGTTGAGAATGATAGCATCATACTTGCCTGTTTTGATGGCCTCAACAACCTTGTCAGTTACCTCATAAGCGCTCATTTCGGGCTGAAGGTCATAGGTTGCAACCTTGGGTGATGCAACAAGAATTCTGTCTTCGCCCTCATACTGCTTTTCAACACCGCCGTTGAAGAAGAAGGTTACGTGAGCGTACTTTTCAGTTTCAGCAATTCTCAGCTGAGTCTTGCCCATCTTGGCAAGGTACTCACCCAAGGTGTTTTCAAGGGTCTGGGGCTTGAATGCAACGTGAACATTAGGCATAGTTGCGTCATACTGTGTCATGCAGACATAATAAAGGGGGAAGAAGCCGTTCTTTCTTTCAAAGCCTGTGAAAGCCTCGTCAACGAAGGTTCTTGTGATTTCTCTTGCTCTGTCGGGACGGAAGTTGAAGAAAACAACACTGTCGTCTGCGCCGATTGTAGCACCCTCAAGACAGACTGTAGGAATAACAAATTCGTCTGTGAGGTACTTGCCTTCGGCATCAAGAGTTTCATATGACTTCCTGATTGCAGCAACGGGGCAGTCAGCCTTATTGCCTTCACCGTAAACCATAGCTGCATAAGCCTTGCCGACTCTTTCCCAACGGTTGTCTCTGTCCATAGCGTAATATCTGCCCATAACTGTGGCAACCTTACCTACGCCGATTGCTTCAAGAGCTTTGCAGGTCTTTTCAACATAGTCAGCGCCTGATGAGGGAGGAACGTCACGGCCGTCAAGGAAACAGTGAACATATACCTTTTCAAGACCCATCTTTTTTGCAAGCTTCACAATAGCGAGCATATGAGTGTCATGTGAGTGAACACCGCCGTCTGACATAAGGCCCATAAGGTGAAGAGCAGTGCCTTTGTCAAGACAATTCTGAACAGCGCCGACAAGAGCTTCGTTTTCGAAGAAGTCACCGTCAGAAATTGACTTTGTGATTCTTGTGAGCTCCTGATAAACAACGCGGCCTGCACCGATGTTGGTGTGACCAACTTCGCTGTTACCCATCTGACCGTCAGGAAGACCTACGTCCATACCTGATGCGCCGATGAAGGTCATGGGATTTTCTTTCATAATTTTATCAAGGTTGGGAGTTTCAGCTGCCACAATTGCGTTGCCGTAATCTGAGGGGTTCTTGCCGAAACCGTCCATGATGCATAATAATACGGGCTTTTTCATAATTAAATTCCTTTC
>JAZNUW010000142.1:0-8903 GCA_045592465.1 Acutalibacteraceae bacterium
AATGGAGCCCGGCAGAAGCATTGTTGCCGATGCAGGTATGACTCTTTACTCCGTTGGCACCGTGAAAGAAATAACAGGCTATAAGAACTATGTTTCAATTGACGGCGGTATGACAGATAACCCCAGATATGCCCTTTACGGCTCAAAATATACCGTTTTGCTGGCTAACAGGATGAATGAAACCTCAGACTTCACCGCCGATGTTGCAGGCCGCTGCTGTGAAAGCGGTGACATAATTCAGCCTGATGTTAAAATGCCCAAGCCTCAGCGAGGCGATATTATTGCCGTATGCACAACAGGTGCTTACAACTATTCAATGGCATCAAACTATAACCGCATTCCCCGCCCCCCTGTTGTTATGATAAGCGGCGGAAAGGATTACGTGGCAATTAAGCGCGAAACCTATGATGATCTTGTGAGAAATGATATATAATCGCTTTTAAGAGCAGTTTCTTCCGACATAATATTCTTTGATACCCATTTGAAAAGGTGGGTATTATTTTGTGGCAGGAGGGCGGCTCCATAACCGAATTTCATTCGGTTCGGCTACGATGTAGCCGCAAATCGCCAGCGGCGATTTGATGGAGCCGCCGACCCAGCTGCAAACTCAGCAAAAAAATCCACCTATGCCTTTTATGCACAGGTGGATATAATTCTGTTCAGACTATCATTTTGCCTTATAATCCGAGGGAACCTCAAATAGTGAGGGCTCTGCAAGCTCGGCAAGATTTGCCACTTTAAGAGTGCTTTCACTGCCGTCGGCATACTTGGTATAAATACCTGCAAGTGTATGCTCGTCGCTGAAATAAAGCTCCATATATCTGCCGTATTTGCTCTCTGTGAAGCTTTCGCAGATATAAGTGTTGCCGTCAATGTTCTTGTAGCTGGCTTTAGCTGCACTCATATTTTCGATGTTCATAATCTCTCTGAGAGCGGCTAAAAGGATATGCAATTCTTCACTTGCTGATGCGGTTCTGTAGGTCTTGCTGTTAACATCCATAACAGTAACCTGATCATTTGCAGTGTTGAGGATATATGCAGTTGAAACTCCCTTTACGGTTTCCTTGAGATAGAGCTTGCCCATTCTCAAAGCCATAACACTGTCTACTCTGCCATAGGTGGGATGCTCCTCTGAGTACTCAATATAAAATTCCTTGCCGCCTATGATATCCTTAACCATTTCTGCTCTGTAAACATCAAGGTTTGCCTTTGCTGTGTGCACCTTATATCTGTCACCGAGAAGTGCAAATGAGGTCTTGCCGTCTTTTTTGCTGAAAGCCTTGATAGCAAAGGTATAATCGCTGTCGCTGTTAAGACCGTTTACGGTGTAGGTTGTGCTTTCAGCGCCATAGGTTCTGTCAATAACACTGTATTTTCCGTTGCTGTAAGCATATATTCTGTAGCCGTCTGCACCGCTAATCTGTTCCCAGTTAAGGGTTATGCTGCTGACAGTGGATGTTGCACTTAAAATATCTGCCTTACCCTCAGCTGTGAGAGCAGTTTTGCAGGTAGCATATGAATTCCACACAGTGCTTTTGCCTGTTTTTGCATAAGCTCTTATGCCGAAGGTATATTTGCTGAATCTGCCGTCAAGAGCTGCAGTGTAGCTTGTTACTGAAGCTGAAAGAGTTTTGATAGCCTCCCATTTGCCTTCTGAATTTTTGACATAAAGCTTATATCCGCTTGCACCTGAGATTTTATTCCACTTGAATGTTATTTTATTATTCTGAGGTGTTGCGGTGAAGGTTTCAAACTTTGCAAGTGACTTGGTCTTTGTTGTTACAGTACCGTAGCTCTTTGCAAGCTTTTTAGTTGAATTTTTTAGGGTATAGTGTCTTACGGCAAACTTATATGATGTTGATGCTGTAAGTCCGCTGATTTTATATGTAGTCTTTTTTGTGTCCGTAATTTTTTCGAGTTTTCCGTCAACTACCTTATAAATGCGGTAACCGTCTGCACTTTTAATCTTGCTCCATTTCAGTGTCACAGTGCTGGCAGTTTTTGCTTTCACCTCAGGCTGAGCCTTGGTGGCACTTGCTGCAGAAGCGAATAATGTGCAAGCTGAAACCAGCATAAGCACACACATAAAGGTAACAAATAATTTTTTAACTGTTTTCATATAATTGCTCCTTTTTTTATAATATGAAAATTATACCAAACCCTTAAGGATTTGTCAACAAATCCGATTACCGGCCGAAGTACTCAAGAAGTCTGTTATATTCTTCCTCACTTATGTCAAGCACAGAGCCGTGCCTCGGCGAAAATGAAAGCTCATATCGGGCATCATCAACAGCAGTGAAATTCACAAAATCTGTGGTTTCCTGCATAACATATCTGCCCTTGGTGTATGCGTCCATTATCATAACCCATTTGTCACTGCCGTGAATCTTATACATACAGCAGCCCTCGGTGTTATCTCTGAACACCGTTATGTTCTTATTCACAGGCTCTTTATAAGGTCCTGTCAGCTTATCAGAATAAACATAGCAGATATATTTTTCGTTTTCATCCTTATAATACATATAATAAATGCCGTCGTTATAAATTATGTCAGCATCAATTGCATCCTTTCCGCAGGGCGGAGCATAGAGAATCTGCGGCTGTGTTTCAAGCTTTCTGAAATCCTTGGTGTAGGCATACCACATTACGGTTCTTGTCCACTCATCAGTTTTTTCATTGTGCTGACAGTTGGCCCAATAGATCATGTACATTTCCTTTTCTTTGTCATAAAAAACCTCAGGCGCCCATGCCCGGCAAGTACCCTCGAGACCATAGGAAAGCATATCGATACCCTCATACTGCTCCCAGTCAATCAGGTCAGTGCTGTGCCAGACGCACAATGCGTGGTTTGAATTCCAGCCTGCCTCTGAGCGCATATCTGTGCCGATAATATAGAAGCTGCCGTCTTCGGCTCTGAAAATGTAAGGATCTCTTATACCTTTGGTGCCAAGCTTATTGAAAAGAAAGGGCTTGTTGTCAAATAAAGGTCTGAAATTATATCCGTCTGAGCTCAGAGCATAGTTAATCGATTCATTCTGAGGCTCGTTACCTTTGAAATAACAAAAAAGATATCTGTTATGCATAAAAAGTCACCTGCTTGAAAATTACTACAACCAATTATATAATGTTCATAAGACTAAAGTCAATATGATTATTTCTGCACTGCTATAATTTAACAAGAATGTGCAATTAACATTAACATTATTTTAACAACCGAGAGTTATATTTAAAGTTACAATCAAAGAGGAGGCCGTAATATGTTTAAAATTCTTGTTTTAGAGGACGACAAAGATCTTAACCGCACTATCTGCTCATATCTCAACAAAAGCGGATATCAGTGCACAGGCTGTCTTAACGCCGACGAAGCATATGATGCTATGACAGAGAATATTTTTGATATAATTATATCCGATATAATGATGCCGGGCGTCAACGGCTTTGAATTCACAAGAAATGTACGCGCCACAGATAAGGAAACACCTATTCTCTTTATCACCGCCAGGGATGATTTCACCTCAAAACAGTTCGGCTTTGAGGCGGGAATTGACGATTATATGGTTAAGCCTGTTGAACTCGGAGAGGTTGTGCTTCGCGTCCAGGCACTTCTCAGACGCGCAAAAATTGTTTCAAGCAAAAAGCTTATTGTCGGCGATTTCACTATGAATATGGACGAGAGAACAGCCAAGCTTGCCGGCAGAGAAATAATACTCACCGCAAGGGAATTCAACCTGCTTTATAAGCTTCTCTCCTACCCTAAAAAGACCTTCACCCGTTCACAGCTTATGGACGAATTCTGGGATTCGGAAACATCCTCAAGTCCCCGAACAGTTGATGTTTATATAGCAAAGCTCAGAGACAAGCTTTCGGATTGTAAGGATTTTGATATTTTCACCGTACACGGTCTTGGATATAAGGTGATCATCAATGAAAAGAACTAAAGCAATTAAAGACAAAAGAATAAAATATTCTTATTTCAGCGTCTGGCGTTTTATACTCTATTTTATTTTTGCAGGGTTTATGGTAACCTGCTCGTTTATGCTTTTCTTCAGCGAGGGCAGATATCCTGACACCGATATCATAATAATGAATGAAACCATCAGCCACAGAGCAGTTATAACCCTTGGCAACATTCTGTTTCTGTGTTTATTTTTCAGTGTGTTTGATTCCATTAAAAAGAGAATTTCCATAGGCCGACCCGTTGAAAGAATACTCGATGCCACCCACAGAATAACCAAAGGAGATTATTCCGTCAGAATAGCACCTGTTCACTCAATGATAAGCCGTGATGAATTCGACGCAATTATAGACGACTTCAACAAAATGGCTCAGGAGCTTTCAACCACCGAAACACTTAAAACAGATTTTATTGCCAATGTTTCCCACGAAATCAAAACACCTCTTGCCGTGATAGAAAACTATGCAACCATTCTTAAAGATCCGACTCTCAGTGAAGAGCAAAGAATACAGTATGCAGAAAATATATCAGCAGCATCCAACAGGCTCAGCAACCTTGTGACTAATATTCTGCGCCTGAACAAGCTGGAAAATCAGAAGATATTTGCTGAAAAGGCACCCTTTGATCTCAGCGAACAGCTGTGCGAATGCATGCTGTATTTTGAGGATGCATGGGAAAAGAAAAATCTCAGCATAACCACTGACATTCAGGAAGATGTCATCGTCAATTCTGACCGTGAGCTTCTTGAGCTTGTGTGGGTAAATATTTTTTCAAATGCCGTTAAATTCAATAAAGACAATGGCAAAATATCCGTCACTCTTAAAACAGAAAACAATAAGGCAACAGTCGAAATATCAGACACCGGCTGCGGAATGAATGAAGAAATCGGAAAGCATATTTTTGAAAAGTTTTATCAGGCTGACTCTTCTAGAGCCACAGGCGGAAACGGTCTGGGTCTTGCCCTGGTAAAAAAAGTGATTGACATAACGGGAAGCGAAATACAGGTTAAAAGCGAACTTGATAAAGGAACAACCTTCACCGTTATTCTGCCCTTTATAGAAAAAAAGAAAAACTAAACAAACCCAAAAGGAGTCAAAACAATGAACAATAAGACATTTTACTATTCTTACTCTCCGACCGAAAAGCAGGAAATCGAAGCAATAAAAAACAAGTATCAGCCTTCAGAAGATGAAGACCTTGTGCTTCAGATCAAAAGGCTTGATAAGCGCGCAGAGAATTCATGTGCTATATTTTCCGTTCTCTTCGGACTTGTTTCCACCCTGATATTCGGTGCAGGTCTCAGCCTTTGTCTTTCAATGAAAATATATTATCAAGGAATAATTCTTGGAATAATCGGTATTGCAGGAATGGGTCTGACACCGTTTTTAAACGAAAAAATCAAACAAGTTATGAAAAACAAGTACGCCAAAAAGATTGTCGGCCTTTGCGATGAATATCTTAAAAACAATAATCATCAGGCCGGTTAACCCATTCCGGCCTTCTTTTTTCGCTGCAATTAAATAAATACTATTTTAACTATTGACTATTTTTTTAATTTGTGATAATATATCTAAGCTGTCCTGACAGTGAAACATTTGCGGATGTGGCGGAAATGGCAGCTTTGAGCATGACCGCGTCCTGTGGACGAATAAGGGAATGCGAAATGGCGCAGCGGTCAAAATTACACGGCGCCCCAAGCCGTAAAGTAATTTTGGGCACCGCAAGGGTCACGCGCTCGTTGTGTGGCACAGCAAACTAATTTAATATGCGGATGTGGCGGAATTGGCAGACGCGCTAGATTCAGGTTCTAGTGAAAGTTAATTTCATGTGGGTTCAAGTCCCGTCATCCGCACCAAACCAGAAAAATCCGAACCAAATGGTTCGGATTTTTTGTGTTTCTTTGACAATGTATTGTTACTATGCTATAATTTTATCACAAAGAAACATTAGGAGGTTACATTATGAAGTATCCTAAAATTAAAAATGCCCTATTATGCAGAATACTAATATATATTGTAGTTATCGGTGGTTTTCTTTTTCCAATTATACCTTTGTGTTTAATTCCTTTTATATCAGAAGGTGTAAAAATCTTAATTTCTTTTGCACTTGTTGTTGCACTTTTAATTTATATGGTTAAAAACTTTGTAACACTTATGACTATGGATGCTATGCTGGCTTTTATTAACTGTTTTAGGAATGCTAGAACAGAATTTGATTTGCCCGATAATTATAGCACAACGAAGATCCTTCACAAGATTTCTCGCTTCGGAAAATCTTGTGAAGTGCAGCCCATTTATCCGCAACCGGATATGTTAAAATATAAATTCAAAACATCGCAGGAAACTTATTCTAAAGGCACCGAAAAAGTTGTTACAACTTATCAAGTTGAACGTTTGGACAAAGAATTATACTCGAAAATCTTCAATTCAACAAAGAGAAACTCCAAATCACTTATCGGAACAAAAAAGCCTTTATTTTTAGACAAAGAACAGAAAAAATCACCGTTGAAGCGAATTACTGTTGTTTTCATTTTTGCACAAACTATTGAAGAAAAATTTCGTTCTGATATGTACGATACCCTTTGCAAACAAAATGGGGATGAAATCGATGATTGTTATCTGCCTTGTGTTATCGACCTCGAAAGAAAGCTTTGTTCTTTCAACAGTATGAAGTTTCCTGAACTTGGTTTGGGACATCATGCTATCAATATAGGAATAAAATTTATATGTAAAACTATTTTTGGAGGTAAACCTTCTTTAGAAAATAACAATCATTTTATTCATGTTGAACTTGATAATTCCCTTGATGATAGTTTGTGGACTTTTTGGAAAAACACTAAAAAAGAAGTTGTCGGTGATAAAAAAGCAAGACGCAAGCGTTTCGAGAAAATGGAACATAAACAGATTATCTTTGATAAAGAAGATGAGTTTATTTATGTAAAATGGGAAAACAAAGGATTGTGGCTTTCGGTAATTCTTAATGAAGATACCAGGATTGTCGAAGTCGATAGTATTCATTCCTGGGATTATCCAAAATCAAATATAATTGCAAAAAATACAATAAAAGAAATAGAAAAAACTATCAGCATTTATTTTGCAGGTTTAGGTTATACAGCAAAGTTTACTGTTGATGATTAATATTTGTTTCTTCGGACAGCGCACTGCGCCACCTTTATAGTGGTGAGTAAGTGCGCCTTAAGGAAATATATCGACAAAAAATATTGGTTCGTATTTTAATTGTTTAGGTGCACCAAAACTCAGTAGCCGAAAGGTTACTGAGTTGTTTTTTATCCTGATTAAAAGGGACTTGAACCCTAAGAGGGTGAGAAGCGTTAAGAAAACAGTCCGGTGGAGTGTTTTTAGCTTCGAAGTCCGAAGTCGGGTACCGAATGCGCAGCATTGGGTCGACGAGGATGCAGGATTTGCTATGCAAAGCCGTGTCCCGTCATCCGCACCAAAACTCAGTAGCCGAAAGGTTACTGAGTTGTTTTTTTATCCTATGATGCAGAGATAAGTTGAATTTGCAAAATAATTGTGATAAAATGGAACAGTCATATAATCCGTTTAATGTTTTTTCGCAATTCGGATATTTTGTAGGAGGTTACCATGAACATTTTACAGACAATCATTTCTTATTTTGCAATAGCGGCAGCTTTTCTTTCTTCCATTTTTCCTTGGGGGGACGCAGTTATGACGCCTTTTGCAAATGATTATGAAATTCCCGACACCATCCCCGAATACAGTGTTATTTCCACAGAAGAGAAAACTGATTGGAAAGCTAAATGGATCTGGGACGAGGAAAACCTGACCCAGAAAAATGTCTGGATGTGCTTTAGCAAAAAGGTGAATATTGATAAAGTACCTGAAAAGCTTATGGCTGACATTTCAGCCGACTCGAAATATTGGCTTTATATAAACGGCGAAACCGTTGTTTTTGAGGGAAATGTTAAAAGAGGTCCCGATAAAAGCAGTGGCTATTATGACAGTGTTGATATAGCTCCCTATCTCAAAGAGGGTGAAAACTCAATTTGCGCTCTGGTGTGGTACTGGGATAACGAAACAAGCTATTCCTATTGCGGCAGCGGTCAGGGCGGTTTCATTTTTGAAGCTATCAGCGAAGACATCACGATAGTTTCCGATAAAACCTGGAAGGTAAAAAGAAACAGCGCTTATATTGACTCCTCTCTTTATCCGCCCAATTACAGACTTCCCGAATACAGCATTTATTTTGATGCAAGAGAGGATATGGGTGACTGGACAGGCGAAGACTATGATGCTTCAAGCTGGGAAAACGCAACAGAATATGCCATCGGCGGCGAAGGAGATTACGGCAAGCTATATCCCAGAGGAATACCCTTCCTCAAGGATTACGGTCTGAAGGATTATGAGAATTCAAAGGATTACGAAAACTATACGGTAAAAAAGCTTTTCGGTGAAAAAATCACCGTAGATATTCCCTATAATGCACAGCTTACCCCCTATCTCAAAATCATAGCTCCCGAGGGAAAGAAGATTCGTATAACAACAGAAAACACCTTAATCGGTGCAGTTTCAAGCACTTATATAACCAAAGAGGGCGAACAGGAGTTTGAAGCTTTAGGCTGGTTTAACGGTGAGCATATTTCTTATAAAATACCAAAAGGTGTTACAGTTGTTTCTCTTATGTACCGCGAAACGGGATATGACAGTGACTTCTGCGGCGACTTCAGGTGCGATGATGAGTTCATGAATTCTCTGTGGCAGAAATCTCTGCGTACTCTTTATGTCACCATGCGCGACAATTTTATGGACTGTCCCGACAGAGAAAGAGCACAGTGGTGGGGCGACGTTACAAGTGAAATGATTATGACCATGTATTCTATGGACAGCAACTCATATCTTCTTTATCAGAAGGGTGTTGAGGCTATGCTTTCTCACATTGATGAGACAAAAGTGCTTCAGACTGTTGT
>JAZNUW010000143.1:0-31723 GCA_045592465.1 Acutalibacteraceae bacterium
GATAAATTTCTTGACACAGCCGAAATATTTCACCTTTGGGTTATTGAAGGTGATTTTGAAAATGAACTGCCTCTTAAAAGGGCAGGCTTCAATGTGGTGTGGACCGATGACGCAAAGCCTTATAAAAAGATAAAGGTCAGAATTCTCAACGGCGCTCACACATCCCTTGTGGCAGGTGCTCTTCTTTCAGGAATTGAAACTGTGGGCGAGGCTATGGCTGACGAAACTGCATCGGCTTTTCTCTCAAGAGCCATGGTTGAAGAGATTCTTCCCACAATAGGTGAAACCGATGAAAGCAAAGCTTTTGCAAGCAGTGTCTTTGATAGGTTCAGAAATCCCTTTATTCAGCATAAGTGGCGCTCAATTGCTCTTAATTCAGTTAGTAAATTTGCTGTCAGAGTGCTGCCTACAATTCTTGAATATAAAGAAAAAACAGGGGAGTATCCCTTGCTTCTCACACTGTCACTTGCTTATCTCATATATTTTTATAAAAATGATAAGCCTGAGGATAACCCTGAGACAACAGAAAAAATGCTCAGGGGCTCTATAACTGAAATTCTTTCTGACACTTCACTGTGGCAGGCAGATTTGTCTGAGATGACAGACAAGGTTATGGAATATTATGAAAGAATCGACAACTTCGGTGCAAAGGAAACAATGAAATGGATACTGTCAGAATAAATGATAAAGATAATGTCTGTGTCAGCCTTGAAACAGGTCATAAAATTGCATTGTTCGATATTCCCGAAGGCAGTGACATTATCAAATACGGCTATCCTATAGGTGTTGCCATTAATAATATTTCAGAAGGTGAGGCAGTGCACTCACACAATATGAAAACAAAATTAGGCGACATTCTTTCTTATGAATATACCCCTAAAATTACCTCGCTTGATAATAAAGAGCCATTCACGATAAATGCATACATACGCGAAAACGGTGATATCGGCATCAGAAATGATATATGGATTGTGCCGACTGTAGGCTGTGTGAATTCTATCGCAAAGCAGCTCAGTGAAAAGACGGGCGCAATCGCTTTTTCACACCCTTACGGCTGCAGTCAGCTTGGCGACGATATGAAAACAACTCAGCTTATTCTTCGCGGACTTATTAAGCATCCCAATGCAGGCGGTGTGCTCGTGCTGGGCCTTGGCTGTGAAAACAACAATATTGCCGAAATGAAAAAGGTGCTCGGTGAAGTAAGCGAAGAAAGAGTGAAATTCCTTAATGTGCAGGACTGTAAGGACGAGGTCAGCGAAGGCATAGCAATTATCGAAGAGCTTAAGAAAAAAGCATCTCTTGATGTGCGTAGTTCCGTACCTGCTTCACGTCTTAAAATAGGTCTTAAATGCGGAGGCTCTGACGGATTTTCGGGCATAACCGCCAATGCAGTTGTGGGCATAGTGACAGATGAATTCTGTGCCATGGGCGGCAGTGCCGTGCTCACAGAGGTGCCCGAGATGTTTGGTGCAGAAGCTGTACTTTTTGAAAGATGTATAAATGAAGAGGTTTTCAGCAGAAGTGTTAAGCTGATTAATGATTTCAAGCAATATTTTAAAGACCACGGCCAGCCTGTTTCTGAAAACCCGTCACCCGGCAACAAGGAGGGCGGCATAACAACTCTCGAAGAGAAGTCGCTCGGTTGCGTACAAAAGGGCGGCACAGCTCCTATAACCGATGTGCTCACATACGGTGACACTGTCATAAAGGCAGGCTTAAGCCTTCTTGACGGCCCGGGTAATGACATTGTGTCTGTAACAAATCTCACTGCTGCAGGCTGTCATATGGTGCTTTTCACCACTGGCAGAGGCACGCCGCTTGGTGGGGCAGTGCCTACGGTTAAAATTGCTTCAAACGATGTTATTGCAAAGAAAAAGCCACACTGGATTGATTTTTCTGCTTTCGGCTTCGATAAGGACGCCAAGGCCAAAGAGCTGCTCAGGCTCATCAAAGAGGTTGCCGACGGCAAAGAAACTAAAAACGAGCTTCTGGGCAACCGTGAAATCGCAATATTTAAGGACGGTGTAACATTATGATTATTGATGCACATGCACATTTGTGGAAAAAGCAGCAGGGTATAGTCGGCGGTAAGCCTGTTTATGACATAGGCGGCGGCAAAAGTGACTTCGGCGGTGAGGTGCGTCAGATGATGCCTCCTTATATGACAGACGGTGAAAACACAGCCGAACGCTTTCTCTCAAATATGGATTATGCAGGAGTTTCAGGTGCTGTTATTACTCAGGAATATATCGACGGAAATCAGGACAGCTATCTTCTTTCCTGCAAGAGTGAGCGCATTAAAATCTGCGCCCTATATGAAGAAAAGCTTATGGGAGATATTGACGACTTTGACGGAATCAAAATCTGCGCTTCAAGGCTCAGTGACAAAAATCTTCTTAATCACCTTGAAGTCTTCAGACTCGCTGATGAAAAAGGCAAATTCATTTCCATTGACCTTGCAGACGGTGATGAACAGACTGAAATGATGCAGGAAATTATCAACATGTTCCCAAATCTTAAAATTGCAATCGGTCACTTCGGAATGGTCACACGCAACAACTGGCAAAGTCAGATAATGCTTGCAAAAAATAGGAATGTCTATATCGAAAGCGGTGGCATAACCTGGCTTTTCAATAGTGAGTTTTATCCATATCCCTCGGCGGTTAAGGCTATAAATGAAGCAGCGTCTCTCGTGGGATATGACAAGCTTATGTGGGGCAGTGACTATCCCCGTACCATGACAGCTATCACCTATAAAATGAGCCTTGATTTTATAGAAAAAACCGCTGACATTTCCGAGGAAAACAAAAAGCTGATTCTCGGAGAAAACGCGAGAAGCTTCTATGACTTTTCCAATCTTGCGGTACCGGTTAAAGTTAAAAACATGGTTGAAGACTGATATATTCTTTTAATATTTGTGCTCAGTGATAATTTTCAACAAAAAAATATTTCTTCCGGGTAAAATATTATAAATAAAACTATTGAAATCTTTAAAACAATGAATTATAATATTTTCAGCTCGTTTTACAAAACAGCAGAGCGGGCGGAACAGTTAAAGTAATTTATAGCATAAGGAGCTGTTAAAAATGAAAGTACTCTACACAGGTAAAACAAAGGACGTTCTTCTTGACGAAGAAAAAAACATCGTAAGCCTTCTTTTCAAAGACAGTGCAACAGGTGAAAACGGTGTATTCGACCCCGGCTCAAACACAGTTGGCGGCAGTGTTGAAGGCAAGGGCAAAATCGGTCTTGCAATTTCAAAGTATTTCTTCGAGCTTATGGAAAAGAACGGCATTCCTACACACTATATCGACTGTGACGTTGAAAAGGGCCTTATGCAGGTTCGTAACCTCACTGTTCCCAAGCTTGAGTTTGTTCTTCGTTATTTCACAGCAGGCAGCATGTGTCGTCGTTTCACACTTGACGAAGGCATCGTTTTTGACCCTGCTTACACAGAAGTTACACTCAAGGATGACATTCAGGGCGACCCCCTTATCAGCGAACGCATCTGCATCATGAAGGGTCTTCTTAAGGAAGGTCAGTATGACGAAGCTCTTGACATTCTTGTTCGTGTTGGTGAAGTTCTTAAGAAGGAACTTGCTGCTCTTGATCTCACACTTATCGACTTCAAGATTGAAATCGGTTATGACGAAAACGGCAAGATGTATGTTGCTGACGAAATCACACCCGACATCTGGAGAGTCCGTGACGAAAATGGCAACATCCCCAATCAGATTGACTGTGCTAAGATGCTTCTCAAGAAGATGGGTCTGTAATTATAAAAAAATCTCAGCAGGGTTTTCCCTGCTGTTTTTTTGTCTGAATTAAGTTTGTTAATGCTTTTTTACTTCGAAGTCTGTATCTGATTTTCAGTTCCTGCCGAAAGTGATATTTTACCTTCGACGGTCTTTTTCATTGACAAATATACACTGTGGTAGTATAATTAAGGCACAAAATCAGAAAGAAAAAGGATTGTTTATATGAATCAGTTTTTTTATGATGAATTGAAATGTAGCTTTACTGCTCTGAATAAGGCCGGTATTGACCCTGCACTCTATAAAGAAGACGAAATTATCATTGTGGCAGATGAGCATTCTCTTGGCGCTTATCTTGCCGGATTTTTTATGCTCAGTGCAAAGAAGTCGCATTGCAGAATCAGTGTTGTTTCTGAAGGCAAGCTGAGAAATAAAAAGCTTTTTGATGATGTTAAAAAGGAATTCGGTGAAGGCCCGTCACTTGATATTTATGAAAGCCTTGACAAATATAAAAGCGAAATGAAAAAAGACAGAAAGGCACATGTATATTACATCGCTAATCTTCAGCTCAATGAATATGCAGACGAAGCCTTTGTTTCTCAGAAGAAAAGCAATCTTAACGCCTGGCTTGACCTTAGCTGTGAAAACAGCTTCTCTTTCGTTTTTCTGCCTGTTTTTAATTTTGCAAGACCCTTTGAAGAGGGCATAATCAGTGTTTCCGAAAGAGAAATTGAAGCAGTTGCCAAGGCTGATACTGAGTTCTCAAATGGCAGACTTCTCATGGAAATGGAAGAAATCTGCCGTGAGCACCTGCGTAATAAAAACATTCCCATGAATATTGTCCGCTTTGATAATATTTTCGGCCCTATGGTTGAAGACACCACGAAGCTGGGAATCGGAAGCATTATCAATGACTTTGCTCTTAATAACAAAATCACATTTAAGAAGTCAGACAGCATAACCCATTACACAGGTTGCTATATACGTGAGGCTGTGACTGCAGTTTACACAGTGAGCATAATCGGCAAAAACGGCAATATTTATAATGCGGCAAATTATAATTTTACCTTGCATGATATCAAGGATGCAATTTATGTAAGCTTCATTTCAAAAACTCCTGTTGCTGTGTTTGAAGATGATATGATGGACGGTTGGGTAATTCAGAAAAATTATGAATGCCTTGCTAACCTTAAAATTCAGACTCTCGGCTGGACTCAGGAAACACCCTTAACCGAAGCTGTTTACAGAACCGCTCTGACAGTTATTGAGCAGGAATATAAGGGTGACTTCTATGTTGATGTTTATCAAGGAAAGATAGAGAGAATCAAGCGCATCGAAATGGATATTATGCGTGAAATCGACAAAATCTGCCGTGAAAACGATATTAACTATTTCCTTGTCGGCGGTTCGCTTTTAGGTGCCATAAGACATAAAGGCTTCATTCCCTGGGATGACGATATAGATATCGGTATGCTTCGTGAGGATTTTGAGAAATTCCGCCACCTTTGCCCGAAGGTGCTTCCTTCTCATCTCAGTTATCAGTCTTATACTGACGAACCAACATCACACTATATATTCGATAAAGTCAGACTTAAAGACACATACTTCAGCACAAAATTTTCTAATAAATTTATTGATATTGAGAACGGTATTTTCATTGATATTCTGGTTTATGACAAAACTGCAAACTCAAACTTCTTCCAGAAGCTTCATATCGATGCAATAAGATTTTTCCGCCGTCTTATCAATATCCGCTGGGTCGGCAAGGCAAGAAGAGGTATTCACTACACCGCCTCTAAGATTATGCTGCCGATTATGAAAAAAGTGCCCTTCCTTACCTATCATTATTTCTTTGAAAAGGCACTTCAGATGTTCGACTTCAAGAAGAACAGCAAATATCTTATTGACGGTGTAGGTCAGAATCTTGAAAAGGGTCCGTTCCCTCTTGAATGGTTTGAGGAGCTTATAGATGTGCCTTATGAGGATATGGTTTTCAAGGCTCCCAAAGCTTATGACGCATATCTCAGACACTGGTACGGCAACAGATATATGGAGCTGCTGCCTCTTTCGTCACGAAATTCAGGTCACGCACTTGCAAGACTTGACCTTGGCAAATATCTTTATGAAAGCACCGAAAAGCTGCCGATTCGTGAGGTTGACCTCAATGGTGAGCTCTTTGAAAAAACAATATTTGAGAATAATGATGACGGCATGGATGAAAACTTCCTTGATGAAATTTCACTTATTGACAAAGAAATTCTCATGTGCAACATGAAGCACGGCGCTCTCAACAAATATGAAATCAACATCATCGGTGACGAGCACAGCCTTGCTGCATATCTTGCCGGTTATTATATGTTCAGAAATAAGGCTCACGGAGAGGGCAGTGTCAACGTTATTTTTGAGGGACCCTGCCGAAACGGCGATTTATATGACCAGATAAGCGAAGCTTTCGATGGCAACGGACTTTTTAACGTCTATGAAAGCATTGATAAATATTACAGCATCAGCAAGCCTAATGCAAAAAAAGTTTATTTCTATCTTGCAAATATTCAGTTGCCTGAATATTCAGACTATGAGTTTGTCAGAGCAAAGAAAAAGAATCTGAGAAAATGGCTCGCTCTTGCAAGAAACGCCAACGCAAAGTTTGTGTTTATTCCTATTTTCAATTTTGCAAAGCCCTTTGACGGCGGTGTGGCTGCAATTTCTGAAAGAGAAGTTGAATCACTTGTTCTTCATGAAAAGAACTTCCCGCAGGGCAGAGTGCTTCTTGAACTTGAAGATGTGTGCAGAAAGTCTTTCTCATACACAAAGAGTATGCTCAATGTTGTTCGCTTTGATAATATTTTCGGTCCCTTTGTCAAGGATACCTCTAAAATAGGCATCGGCAGGGTACTTGAAGAGCTTATAAAGAACAACACTCTGACAATGAGAACATCTGACAGCCTTATTAATTTCTCGGCGTGTTATATCCGTCAGGCAGTCACTGCAATTCACTGTGTTACACTCAAGGGCAGAGACGGCAACATCTATAACGCATCAAATTATAATTTCACTCTTCATAACATCAAATCTATGCTCTATGCGGCCTTTGCAGAGAGAAATCCGTCAGTGAGATTCATCAACGATGTTGAAACAATGCCTGCGGGCAAGTTTTATGAGCGCCTGGGCAACCTTAAGCTCAGAGATATCGGCTGGACTGAGGTTACTCCTCTTGATGAGGCAATTGCAAGAATGGTTTATGCAGAGGTTGAGCTTGATGCCGACGATAAAATCAGCAACACTCTTTATCAGGGCAAGCTCAATAAAATCCGTCAGCTCCAGATTGATATTATCAAGGATGTTGACCGCATATGCCGTAACAATAACATCAGATATTTCCTTGTCGGCGGTTCGCTTCTCGGTGCTGTCAAATACGGCGGCTATATTCCCTGGGAAGACACAATAGACATAGGCATGTTCCGTGAGGACTATGAAAAGTTCAAGGAAATCTGCCCGAAGGAGCTCAGTGACAGACTTAAATATCAGACATATGAAAAGGGCAGCTCTTCACACTTTGTCCACGATAAAATCCGTCTTAACGATACCGGCTTCTTCACTGCTGTGTCCGAGAATCATAAGCTTGTTGACCTTGGTCTGTTCATTAATGTTTATGTTTATGATAAAACTGCAGGCACAACAATCGGCAGACAGATTCACAGCTTTACTGTTCAGAATCTCAGACGACTCATCAACCTTCGTTGGCAGAACAGACCTGTGCCCGGTCCTCATTACAGACTTATGAAGCTTGCACTTCCCTTTGTCAGGATGGTGCCCTTCAACCTCTATCACGTTATGCTCGAGCATGCTCTCAAGCGTTACAGCAAGAAAGAGAACTGCGTGTTCCTTATTGACGGTGAGGGTCTGAGTCTTCATAAGGGTGCTTTCCCCGCAAAATGGTTCTATAATCTCAGTGAAATGGATTTCGAGGGAGTCAAGCTTCCCGTACCCGAATATTATGACGATTATCTCAAGCATTTTTACGGCGAAAACTATATGAAGTCAATTCCCGAAAGCAAACGCCACAGCGGCAGAAAGATTCTTCGCATTGACCTTGGCAAATATCTTTATAACAACACCTCACTTGATGTTGCTCACAAGAAAAATGCTAAAGGTGAGCTTTATGAGGAAATATAATTAAAAGCATTAACATCCGTCTGCGGTTTGCAGGCGGATGTTTTATGTGTATCACACCGCCTATTTCTTGACGGTGAAAATGTTTGATGATATAATAATTTCAAATTGCAAAGGAGTGATATAATGAGCGCTAAAGAATATATTAAAACAGCAACTCTTGCACCTGATGAAGAAGACACTATAGAAATTATTGATATTAAAGGCAGACTTATTTCCAACGTACTTGTAAACTCACAAAGAGATGTTCCTGGGGTGGGCTGCACCTATGATGCAGATATAACTGAGTTTTATAAGGAATATGAGAAGCTAAGAGACAGCTGCGGATATAAGCTTACTTTCAATGCGCTTATGATGAAGGTGCTTGTTGAAGGACTCAAGGCTGCTCCGAGGCTCAATGCTCACTGTCATTATAATCATGCCTCAACCAGCGGCAGACTGATTATCAAGAAGCATATTGATGTCACAATGCCCGTTTGCCTTGAAAGCGGAGAAACATTTCAGGTTAAGGTTAAGCAGCTTGAGGATAAAAATCTTCAGGAAACTGCCTTTGAAATTGAGCAGGTCAAAGAAAAGCTTAAAAACACAAATGTCAAAAGGGTGCTTTTCAGAGTTGCAGGCATAAGAATGTCGGGATATGCGCTCAAAGGCAAGATCTACTCCACCTTTGCACAGTTTTTCACAGCCTATTTCGGCAAAAATAAAATTGCAAAGTTTTCTAAGCTGTTTATCAAGAAATATTATAAGGATCCCAAAAAGAAAAGCGGCCCTTCGCTTAAGGTTGAGGATTTCACTGAGGGTACGGTGTGCTTCACTAATTGGGGAACCCTCTATGAAAACCTCAATGTCAACATAACTTATATTCCGCCCCTTTATCCACAGGTGTTTATGTTCGGCACAGGCAGAGTGAAAAAGATTCAGCAGGTTTATAAGAAAGAAGACGGCACTCTCGACGTGTGTGACAGACTGATTCTGCCACTGACTATGGTCTTTGACCACAAAATCGGCGGTGCTGCTGACCTTATGCCCTTTATCAGAAAAATGGACGAAATCTTCGGTTCCCCGCAGGTAATTCATCAATGGTAATTTTTTGCTTGACTTATCATTAAGTTTGTGATAAAATCTCATAGATAAAATTAAATGCTTTGACCAAGAGGAGTAACAAGGGGAAGCTTCGAGAGAAAAGGCGGTTGGTGCGAGCCTTAAAGTGAAAGCTTGTGAAGGTAGCTTGCGAGCATCGGGAAGAACGGCAAATGCTTATTAGAACCCGACGATTAATCTGCGTTAAAGGTTATGAGTGCAGTGCTTCGGCGCTGAATTCAGGTGGTACCGCGAGTAAAGTCTCGTCCTGAAAACAGGATGAGGCTTATTTATTTTGTATTAAATTATTGAGGTGAAATACATGGCAAAAGAACTTGCAAAGCAGTACGATCCGAAGAATGTTGAGGACCGTATTTACAAGACATGGCTTGACGGAAAATATTTCCACGCAGAGGTTGATGAAAAGAAAAAGCCTTACACAATCGTAATTCCTCCTCCAAACATTACAGGTCAGCTTCATATGGGTCACGCCCTTGACAACACTCTTCAGGATATTCTTATCCGTTTCAGAAGAATGCAGGGCTTTGACACACTCTGGCTTCCCGGCACAGACCATGCTTCAATTGCAACTGAAGCAAAAATTGTTGAAGCTATGAAGGCTGAAGGCATTTCAAAAGAGGATATCGGCAGAGAAGGCTTCCTTGAAAGAGCGTGGGAATGGAAGGCTCAGTACGGCGGTAGAATTATTGAACAGCACAAGAAAATGGGCTCTTCATGCGACTGGGACAGAGAACGCTTCACTCTTGATGAAGGCTGTTCAAAGGCTGTTAAAGAGGTTTTTGTCAACCTTTATGAAAAGGGTCTCATTTACCGTGGCGAAAGAATGATCAACTGGTGCACACACTGCAAGACATCAATTTCTGATGCTGAGGTTGAGCACGAAGAAAAAGACGGCAATTTCTGGCACCTGAGATATCCCTTTGCAGACGGCACGGGTTACATTGAGGTTGCTACAACACGCCCCGAAACTATCCCCGGTGATACCGGTGTTGCAGTTCATCCCGACGACGAAAGATATAAGGCAATTGTCGGCAAGACAGTTATTATCCCTGTTATCGGCAGAGAAATTCCCATTGTTGCAGACAGCTATGCAAAGATGGATAAGGGTACAGGTGCTGTTAAAATCACACCTGCTCACGACCCCAACGACTTTGAGGTTGGTCTCAGATGTCACCTCCCCGTACTCAACGTAATGACTGATGACGGCTTCATGAACGAGGATGCAGGCAAATACGCAGGCATGGATCTTATGCAGTGTCGCAAGGCTATTGTTGCTGATATGGAAGCAGCAGGTGCTCTTGTTAAAATTGAGCCCACAAAACATGAGGTCGGCACATGCTACCGTTGCCATACTCCTGTTGAGCCCCGCGTTTCAAAGCAGTGGTTCGTTAAGATGGAGCCTCTTGCAAAGCCTGCTATTGACGTTGTTCGTCAGGGTAAGGTTAAGTTCATTCCCGAACGCTTTGACAAGATTTATTATAACTGGATGGAAAACATCCGTGACTGGTGCATTTCACGTCAGCTCTGGTGGGGTCACAGAATTCCTGCCTGGTATTGCGAAGAATGCGGCGAAATCACAGTTTCAAAAGAAGAAGCAACAAAGTGCTGCAAGTGCGGCAGTGAGAAGATTACTCAGGATCCTGATACTCTTGACACATGGTTCTCATCGGCACTGTGGCCCTTCTCAACTCTTGGTTGGCCTGAAAAGACACCTGAGCTTATGCACTATTATCCCACAAGCACACTTGTAACAGGCTATGACATCATTTTCTTCTGGGTTGCAAGAATGATTTTCTCAGCTTGCGAGCAGATGGGTGAAGTACCCTTTGACACTGTATTTATTCACGGTATCGTACGTGACGAGCTTGGCAGAAAGATGTCAAAGTCACTCGGCAACGGCATTGATCCTCTTGTAGTTATTGAGCAGTACGGTGCTGACGCACTCAGGCTCACTCTTGCAACAGGTAACAGCCCGGGTAACGATATGCGTTACAGTGAAAAGAAGGTTGAAGCTTCACGCAACTTCTCCAACAAGATCTGGAATGCTGCAAGATTTATTCTTATGAATCTTCCCGAAGATGAATCTGCTCCTCACATTCCTGCAGATTTAGCGCTTGAAGATAAGTGGATTCTTTCACAGTACAACAGACTCACAAAGGAAGTTACAGACAACCTTGATAAGTTTGAGCTTGGTGTTGCTGTGCAGAAGCTCTATGACTTTATCTGGGATATTTTCTGCGATTGGTATATTGAGCTTGCAAAGATCAGACTTCAGAAGGGCGGCGAAGAAGCTGCAACTGCAAGAGCAGTTCTTGTTTATGTTATGAGCGAAACTCTCAAGCTCCTTCATCCCTTTATGCCTTTTATCACAGAAGAAATCTGGCTCACACTGCCTCACGACGGTGAAACAATCATGAAGGCACAGTGGCCCGAATTCAGCGACGAGCTTGTTTTCGCTGAAGACGAAGAGAAGATGAACATCATTATGGACGCTATCAGAGCAATCCGTAACAGACGCGGTGAAATGAATGTTCCTCCTTCAAGAAAGGCTCACGTGTACATTGCCACGGAAAAGAAAGACATCTTCTCACTTTCAGCTTTGTTTATGCAGAAGCTCGCTTCAGCTTCAGAAGTAACTGTAGGTGACAGCTTCAACATTGACGGCAGTGTAAGCATTGTAACAGCCGATGCAAAGATTTATATTCCTATGGGTGACCTTGTTGACTTTGAGGCTGAAAGAAAGAGACTCCTCAAGGAAAAGGAAACAGCTGAAAAGAAGCTGCAGCAGATTAACGGCAAGCTTTCAAACCCCGGTTTCCTTGCAAAGGCACCTCAGAATGTCATTGATACACAGAAGGCTGATGCTGAAAAGCTCACAGAAAAAATCAAGATGATTGATGAAAGCCTTGCTGCACTTCAGTAATCAGAAATAAGTAAAGTTTTTTTGATTACTTTTCTTCCAAGAAAAGTGATGTCCCGCGGCGAGCACAAATATATAAATTTGAGCAGTCCTTTCTGACTGCTCTTTTTTTATTTAAACTTTGTTAACCCACTTATAACTATTTGAATGTATTATATTAATGTAATGCAGTTAATTTCAGGAGGTTATATTATGAGTGATTTTATCAGCAGTATTCCTGCAAGGTTTTTTGCGTTTATAACAGCACTAATTTTTCTTTTTAACGGTGGCGGCCCACTTATCGGTGAGTATGATGCCGAGGTATCAACAAAGCTGACACAAACCGAAATGATATCAGGTGAGTTGCCCAAGGATATTCAGCTTAAAGCCTTTTATGATAATGCTGAGGAAGATTTTATTATTCCCGGCCTCAAAGAGGGCTTTATTCCTCAGGGTATTTTCTATGAAGAAGAAAATGACATCTTTCTTATTTCAGGATATTATAAAGGCAAGGCACAGCCTTCAAGGGTTATTGTTGTTGACGGTGAAGGCAGCTTCGTTAAATCTGTGGGCTGCATAAGCAGAAAGGGCAATAAGGCCTTCGGTCACTTCGGAGGTATTGCCGTATTCAAGGATAACGTTTATGTTGCAACAACGGGAGTGACTCACGTTTTATCTCTGAGTGAAATTTTAAACGCAGGTGATGAGGATTATGTTCTCATTCAGGGTGAGCTTTACACAGACACAACCTGCTCATATGTCAATGTCTGTGATAACGTGCTTTACATAGGTGAATTTACCGATAAGACGGCTGACGATATCAAATCAGCAACTAATGTTTATGAAAACGGATTCGAAAAATACTATTCGCGCTGTAATGCTTTTCTGCTCGATGAAAACGGCAGGTTCGGCATAAAGAATGATAAGATTGATGAAGAAAATAATCTTATTCCCGACTTTGCTTTTACAACTCCGTTCAAGGTGCAGGGCATGTGCGCAATGCCTGACGGAAGACTGGTGTTCACTGCTTCTGCAAATGCAATAACAAACTCACACGTTTATCTTTATGAGGATGTGACAAAGGGTGAGGCCGATGAAATAATAAGTGTCGGCGGCTGTGATGTACCCCTTTATTATTGTGCAAATTCTGATCTTATTGATACATACAGAGTGCCCACATATCTTGAAGAAATAACACTTTATGCTGACGGCAGTGTTTATATTATCACCGAATCTGCTGCTGCACCTTATGTTAATCAGAGCAAAAATCCCATAGATAATGTCTTTAAGTGGAATATTGACGGTATGAAATAATCTGGAGGTATATTATGAGTCTTTCAACTTACAACAGAATTTATAATCTGAGTCTCGCAGTTGTTATTTTATATAATATAATGTGCCTTGCAGATATAATTCTCAGCGCTGTCAGCCTGGCTACTGTGATTAAATATTCAGCTGCTTTTTATCTGATTTTTGCTTTCGGTATGCTCTTTTATAAAATACATCTTACCAGAAAGTACTTTTTGGGAGGCGGCGTTATAACAAATCTCATCGTTCATGGGGTGTTTAACGTTATCAGCATCATACTTATTTTAATTGCAGTTATATAATAAAGTGAAAGGACAGCCCGCACGGAGCTGTCCTTTTAAACTACATCTTATCGTGATATTTTATGTAGTTGACAATGAAGCCTATAAGCAGTGAAATGAGAATTACAGGCAGACACACAATAACACCGAGAACAAGAACTATAATTACACCCAAGCCTTTTTTACTCTTGATGAAGTTCGGCTTTGTCAGGTCTTTGGGCGGCAGGTTGTCATAGAGGTTAAGCACTGCCTTTTCATCGCAGATTCCGTTGTTATAAAGCAGTGGTTCAACGAGGCTCTGCACTGATTCTGCACCCTTGAGAATTTTGCCGATTTTTATGCCTAGCACTGCAAGAATGCTGTCTATGATAGCGAGTATGCCCATTGTGATTTTATAATGTGGTGTGTCAGGTGAATAGGGGCTGTCACCGCCGTAAAGATTAGCAACAAGGGAAACTATAAAATTGACAACACTTTCATCCTTGATATCCTGCCAATCAGCCTTCTTGAGGCCTGATTCCTTCTTGCAAAGTGGAGCGAGCTTGCCTATTGTCAGCTTGCCCAAAAGCTTTGCGAAGGGCTTGATGATCCAGCCGATTTTATAAATAAGCTCCTCTTTGACACTGAATGAGGTTGCCATTCTTGCAAACTCGGGAATATCGCTGCCTGCTTTTGCAATAACGCGTCTTATCATACCGAAGAATTTATCTTCGAGGTGGTCTTTGATGTTTCTGCCGTTTAATTCAAAATCTACATCCACTGAGTCTACGTTAATCTGACCGTTTGCAGGGTCAAATATAACCTTGCGATAGGTTGCGGGGTACCCCACAGCACCTGCAGTTGTTATGTCATAGAAAATTTTATTGTTGTCTGTGTACTTATAAGAAATATCCTGCATATGGGTGTGGCCGGTGAACATATAATTAAGACCCATTTCGGTGAACTCGTCAATGCGCCTGTCAGCTTCACCCATTATATTGCCGCCACCGATAATCTTATAGAAGGGTGAGGGGGAGAGCATGGGGTGATGTGTCATGGGAATTATAAACTGACCGTTTTTCTTTGCATCTTCAATCTGCTCTGTTATCCATCTGAAGCAGTCGTCTGAAAAACCGCTTGCGCCCTTATGGTTTCTGTCGTCATTGAGAGCAAAAAGTCTGTAACCGTCACAAAGCTGAACAACAAATGACATGCTGTCCTCGTGCACGGCAATAGCTTCATCCAAGCCAAACTCGTGATAATATGAAGGAAGCTCTTTACGTGTAACCGCAGGCACTTTTTTTCTTTCGTCGCCGTCATAGAAATATGTCATTCCATCATCTGTGAAGTCGTGAGTTGCAGTGATAACATAAACCTTTTTACCCTTGCTTTTAAGCTCGCGAAGAAGCTTTGTCACACCCTCGTGGCTGGGTCTTTCAGCTTTGCAGGTTGTGTCACCGCTGACAAGCACAATGTCGGCATCATCTTTTGCAAGCTGCTCCATAAGAGCTTCAAGAATTTCCTTGCTGTAATACATTTCGTTTGATGCAGTGACATTTGCCTTGTCAAAGGCCTTGCCTTTACATCCCATTTCTCTTGCGTAGTAGTGAATGTCTGATATAATATTCACCTTTAGTGGCTTGATGTTTTCATACATAATTATTTCTCCTTAATTGTAATTGTATGGGTTTCTTTGAAATCGGCTGTTAATGAAAATTCAAGACAGCCGTTTATATTTGTCGGGATTATTTCTTTGCCGTCAAGTGTGGCAGTGTAATCCTTGCCCTCACTCATAACAGCAAGAAGTGTGAATCTGCTGTTCTTTCCATAGTAGGTGAAGGTGATTTCGGCTTCTGTTTTTTCATTGTTAAACGATGTGGCTTCAAGATAAGTGTCGAAGCCTACATTCACAGTGCCGGGTGAATAGTATGCCTTTGCCCACATATTGATTGGTGTTGAAAGTCCGCCGAAGTTATGGAACCAGCCGCCGCAGCCTGTAACGGTGTTGACCATTTCAAAGGTGTAATAGGTATCGTCAACCTCTCTTTTCCATATATTCAGCGCCATATGTGCAATATCTCTTGCAATTTCACTTTCACCGAGGTCAAGCATGCTCTTGAAAATAAACCACTGGTGGGGGAACCAGATATTGCCGTTCCAATAACCGTTGACCTTATAGTACCCTGCCGTCATATCCACTGCACTGATGCCGAAGGGGGAGTGCATCTCTTTGCCATTTGTGAGATGAGCGATTATTCTTTGCTTCTGATTTTCACTGCATGCACCAGCAATGATAGGATAAATTCCGTCAAGACCCTTGTTCAGATTTTCTCCGTCACTTGTTCTGAAAATTCCGGTCGGCTCATAGCTTTCGTCGTGAAGCACATAGCTGTAATAGCCGCTTTCTTCGTCCCAGGAATATTTGTCAAGTGAAGCTGTGAGCCTTTCAATATCGGCAGAGTACTCTTTGACATCGTCACAAAGACCGAGCTTGTCAGCCATAATTGAAAGAATCTTTCCGAAACGGATAACCTGAGCCGTTGTGATAACAGGCGAAGCCTTATCGCGAAGGCTCTGCTTCATCATTGCAACCTGGGCAGGATAGTCATCCATGCCGCTGGTTGAATAGAAATAATCATAAGTTGTGAGGATTCCGCTTTTGAATTTGCCTGTTGTTGAGCCTCTGATTTTGCCTGCAAGGAATCTGTAATAAAGCCTTGCACGAGGATAGTAGGAGAGGATATGCTCTTTGTTTTCGGCTTTCTGAAGCATTTCATAAAGCTGATAAATCTGCACAGGCACAGGAGAGCCGTGATGCAGAAAAGCATAGTCGGGATTGCTTTCATCGCTTAAGTATGTATCTATTATATATTCGGCGAAGCGGGGTGCAATTTCGTTCATGCCAAGACCGATAAAGCCTGAATCCCATGTGTAAAGGCAGTCCCAGCGCTTGCCCGGTGTGTGGTGTATTATATAGTCACCGTGCTTATATATGGGATAAACAACATTGGTCATGACCGTTGCGGCAAGAATCTGGTTGCTGAGCTTATATTTTTCACCTGAAGGGTTGAGGCTGATATCAATTGCAGTTGCTCTTGCCTTCTGATAAATTTCTTCATATTGAGCCTCAGTGAGATAATCGGTTTCAGTCTGTGAAATTACTGCATACTGAACCTTCTTTTCACCGGGAGAGATGAATATTGTGTGGCTGATTGCGTTGTGGAAAAAGCCGTCATCACTGTGCTTTCTGTTAAAAGCTCCCGTGAAGCTCTCAGTTACATCGTCAAAGGTTTCGTCGGCATTTGAAAGGCGTGCTGTCATACAGTCTTCCAGTGCACCGGTTTCTATTTCTCTGAAACGGGTGTTGTCATCGAATATTCTGAGTCTGTAGGTATCCTTAATCTTATTATAACGAAGAACAGAAAGATATCCGTTTTCGCACTTGATGTTATTGATTTCAGGAGTGAAATCAACACCTTCTTTATATACTATAATATTATCCTTGTCACACTCTTCAACAATAGCCAGGAAATCGAACTCGGCTGCGCCGGTGCCTTCTGCGATAAATTCAAGGCTGAGCTGACCTTTCTTCACTTTTCCCAGGGAAATAAATTTGATTTCAGGTGCATCGCAGGGTGCGAATTCAATCTTTTTATCACCGAGATAAAAGGTTGAGGTTCTGGTGCTACTGATATAATGCACGCCGACCTGCTTTCCCTGCTCATAATAAATATCACTTGTGCGGTATCTGACGGCAAGCACTGCATTGTCATAATCATTGTCAATATCAATTAAATAGCTGACCTTGTCGCCTTTTGTTGCGCCGAAGGGCTCGATAACCCTGTGAGGCATATGCCATTTTTCGGCTCTGTCACCAAGACCCTGGCCTCCGACGAATGCTTTGTCGAGAAAAAGGCCCTTCTTTCTGCCGTCAGCATTCTGTTCATCCCATGGGCGGGGGATAGCATAGGCATATTCGCTGTACTCTGCCGCGTCCCTGAAAACGCACTTTGAAGGAAGAGACACTTCTGTGTATGAATCCTGAGGATATTCTATCGATGAAAAATAGTTGACAACGCAGTTTTTAATTATATCAGTGCTGTTGACAATTTCGGTTCTGACGAGTATACTGCTGTCAGTGAGCTTAGTGTATGACACATCGGCATAGACCTTATCTTTCCACTGAAGGTCATATCTGTAACTGTAGAAGGAGTAATCCTCGTTACACAGCCAGGGGTGATATGCACTCGGCAGGGTGACATTTGGTAGCCTTATATCAAAAGCGCTGATTGCAGGGGCAACACTCAGGTCAAATCTTATACCGCTGTATTTTTCATGCTGAGCAATATGAGATATGCCTGCATATTTCTTGGAGAAGGGTCCCCAGCCCCAGAAACAACCGAATTTATCTTTCATATCTTATCTGTCCTTCCTCGATATCTATAAGTTTATTTAATGAAATTATACAATATGTTGTGATTTTGTGTCAACTTATTTTTAATCAAAACCCAGATTATGTTAACAACTTTTAATAAAAATATTAAATTTGCAATTTTTTTCAAAAAAAACACTGAAAAAACGTTTTTTATTTGAAAAATGACTTGAAATTTGCGAAACAAGGTGATATAATCTCATCGTAAATTATTTTAGGAGGTATATCTCATGAAAAAGGTTTTAGCCGTACTCCTTTCGGTTATGATGCTTTTCGGAGCTCTTTCATTCAATTCATCAGCAGTTAACGCAAGCCAGTATTTCGAAGGTGAATCACCCCTTGTTGACCCCACAGAGCAGGTTATTATCACATTTGACCTTGCAGGCGGCACAATGAAGAACGGTGTTTGGGTTTACAATCCTGCTAAGCAGCCTAAGCCCGACTTTGAATGGGTTGTTGGTTTCAATGAGGGTACATATATCATGCTTCCTCAGGACAGCGGCGCTATGAAGCCCGGCACACCTATCACTCTTCCCGTTGTTACTCCTCCCGCAGGTTATGAATTTATGGGTTGGTACTGCTACGGTATTGCAGGTGACTACACACAGGGTAACTCATATGCAGCTAACAGCGCATACTACATTCCCAAGGGAACAGCAGGCCAGATCATTGAATTCAGAGCTACATACGGCCCCGCAACTATCGAACCCGATACAATGGAAACAGTTATGAACATCCTTATCAAGGTTTTCGGTACAATTGTTGGTCTTCTCTTCTTAGGTGACGAAGCTAACCCCGCAGAAGCAGGTATGCAGATGATGAGCCAGCTTCTTGGCAGCCTTCTCGGCTAATTAATTCGATTCTTAAAGCCATCCTTTCGGGTGGCTTTAATTTTTTCCCTTTACAAAGACTCGGTTAAATGATATAATTATACGGCAATATTATCTACAGGAGACACACTATGAATAGAGAAGAAATTTTTGTTCCGCTTATGACCTGGCTTATCGGTGCATCACGCATCGGAGGTAAATATAACTATTACACTGCTTCAAGAGGCACAGATGCATCTCTTGGCATGACAGGTAAAAAAATATTCAATTACCGCATCTGGCTTGAAAAGCTTGATGAACACGAGATTCTTAAGGCTGCAGTTTATTACGGCGAAAAATGCTTTGAATGTCAGAATGAAGACGAAATGGAGATTAAGGTTTATGAGGCTGAGAACGAAAGTCTTGATGAAATTAAAAGCTGGCTTGAAGAAAAATGCAGTGAATATTTTGATGATTGATAACTTATTCTCCCGTATATGTACGGGAGATTTTTTATAAAAATTAACAAAAAAGTTTTTTCGAGAATTATAAAGAAAAAAAGAGAAAAACGGAGCAATTCAAAGATTTCAAGTTGATGTGGCAATTTTGTGCTGAGTTTTTGCCGAAAAATGCAAAAAAACTGTTGACATTTGCACAGATTTGTTCTATATTGTGTGTTATAAAAGATGTATATTTTTGCAAGAGTTATTCAATTATAAGTCCCGGGAAGAGAGCGCATCTGAGATGTGTTTTTTCTTGGGATATTTATAAGCGGAAACATCTTTCTTTATCCGAGCGGGCATGATAAATTCATGCAGGGAAAGGGGTTTTTAATATGGAAAATAATTACATTATTAAACTGCAGAACATCTCAAAGAAATTTGAAGATGACGTTATTCTTGATTCTATTAACCTTAGCATCAAGGATAAGGAGTTTATGACATTCCTTGGTCCTTCGGGCTGCGGCAAGACCACAACTTTGAGAATTATTGCAGGTTTTCTTGAGGCAGACAGCGGTCAGGTTATATTTGAAGGCAAGGATATCAATAATCTGCCACCTCATAAAAGACAGGTTAACACTATTTTCCAGAGATATGCACTCTTTCCGCATCTGAATGTTTATGACAATATTGCTTTCGGACTTCGTATAAAGAAGATGAAAGAGAAGGATATTGCAAAAAAGGTCGGCGAAATGCTTGAGCTGGTTAACCTTAAGGGCTTTCAGAAGAGAGATATTTCATCTCTTTCAGGCGGTCAGCAGCAGAGAGTTGCAATAGCACGTGCTCTTGCGGTTGAGCCCAGAGTTCTGCTTCTTGATGAGCCTCTCGGCGCTCTTGACCTCAAGCTGAGAAAAGATATGCAGGTTGAGCTTAAAAACATTCAGAAAAGAATGGGCATCACCTTTATATATGTTACCCATGACCAGCAGGAAGCTCTTTCAATGAGTGACACTGTTGTTGTTATGAATGACGGCAAGATTCAGCAGATAGGCACACCTATAGATATTTATAATGAGCCTAAGAATGCCTTTGTAGCCGACTTTATCGGTGAGAGCAATATTCTTGACGGTGTGATGCTTGACGACTTTAAAGCAAAGTTTTCGGGGGCTATTTTCCAATGCCTTGACAAGGGCTTTGCTGTTAACGAAAGTGTTGACATTGTTGTCAGACCCGAGGATGTTGATGTTGTGCCTTACGGCGAGGGCACAATCAGCGGTGTTATAACCTCAAACACCTTCAAGGGTGTTCACTTCGAAATGATTGTTGATATTGATAATTTCAAATGGATGATACAGACCACCGATTATTATCCCGTCGGCACAAAAATCGGTATTCAGATTGAGCCTGATGCTATTCATGTTATGAAAAAGAGTGAATATTCAGGCATGTTCGGCGATTACAGTTCATTCAGTGATGAGCTTGAGCATCTTAGTGATGTTGAAGTCGAAGAGGAGGAGTGATAAATGAAGAAAAATTCACTCGGTAAGAAGCTTACCGCCTCTCCTTATATTGTGTGGGCAGTGATATTTATTATAGTGCCGCTGATTTTTGTTGCGTACTATTCACTCACTGACTCTTCGGGCAATTTCACACTTGAATATATAAGTGACATCGGCAGATATAAGGATGTTATGCTTAATTCAATATGGCTCGGGTTTATTGCAACTGTGATAAGCCTTGTTCTTGCTTATCCTCTTGCTTATATAATGGCAAGAAGTAAGGCTAATGTGCAGAGAACGATGATGATGCTTGTTATGCTTCCCATGTGGATGAATCTTCTTATCAGAACCTACTCTATGATGATTCTTATGCAGGACACAGGCGTAATCAACACAGTGCTTTCATTCCTTCACCTGCCTAATTTTCATATGATAAACACCCAGGGTGCCGTTGTTTTCGGTATGGTGTATAACTACATACCCTATATGATTCTGCCTCTTTATAATATTATGGCTAAGATGGATCATAACCTTATTGAGGCAGCTGAGGACCTTGGTGCAAATAAGCTTACAGTGGTTAAAAATATAATTTTCCCACTCAGCCTTCCCGGTGTTGCATCGGGATTCACAATGGTTTTTGTTCCCAGCGTTTCAACCTTCTATATTTCAAAGAAGCTGGGCGGAAACACCTTTTCACTCATAGGCGACGTTATCGAAATGCAGTTTAAATCAGCCAACAACTATAACCTTGGCGCTGCACTTTCAATGGTGCTGATGGTGCTTATTATTATCTGCATGATGGTTATGAATCGCTTCACGGGTGATGACGATGACGGAGGTGTATTGATATGAAAATAAAAATGTCGCCTCTTTCCAAGCTTTACGTAGCTTTCATAATGATTCTGCTTTACGCACCCATTGTGCTTATGATAGTTTTTTCCTTTAACTCATCAGCCAGCACAAGTGTTATCACAGGCTTTTCACTGCGTTGGTACCAATCACTTCTGCACGACAGCGCAACCATGAATGCTCTTAAAAACACACTAATCCTTGCAGTTTCATCTTCTCTTATTGCAACGGTTATGGGTACCGCTGCCGCAGTGGGAATTAATGCGTTCAGAAATAAATTTGCGAAAAAGACTATAATGGGTGTCACTAATATTCCTATGATGAATCCGGAAATTGTTACGGGTATCTCAATGATGCTTCTGTTCATTTTCTGCGCAAAGCTCATAGGAGTTACAGATGCTCTCGGCTTTACTACAATGCTTATTGCGCACGTTACCTTCAACCTGCCTTATGTTATTTTGTCAGTACTGCCGAAGCTCAGACAGCTTGACAAATATCTTCCCGAAGCAGCTATGGACCTTGGCTGTACGCCTGTTCAGGCATTCTTCAAGGTTATTCTGCCTTCAATTTCCACGGGTATTGTTTCCGGTCTTATGATGTCATTCACCCTGTCACTTGATGACTTTGTTATCAGCTACTTTACTCAGGGTCCCTCATTTGAAACTCTGCCTATCAGAATTTTTTCAATGACCAAAAAGAGGGTTACACCCGATATGTATGCGCTCTCAACACTTATTTTTGTTGTCATTCTTCTGCTGCTTATTCTTCTGAATGTTTCTCAGGTCAGAGGCGAAAAGAAAATGAACAACAAGCTTAATAAAGGAGGCAAAAGATGAAAAAGTTACTTGCCTTCCTTATTGCAGTTATGTCTGTCTTATTGCTTTTATGCTTTAATGTCAGCGCTTTTGAAAATGAAGCTTATTATAAGAATACAGGTCTTGAGGGCACTGAAATCAATGTTTTCAACTGGGGCGAATATATCAGCGACAGCGATGAAGACGGCTTCATAGATGTTAACCGTGCATTTGAAAAGCTGACCGGAATCAAGGTTAATTACGTAACCTATGAAAGCAACGAGGATATGTATCCCAAAATCAAAAACGGCGGTGCAAGCTATGATATAGTTGTGCCCTCGGATTATATGATTCAGCGTATGATTTCTGAAAATATGCTTCTTGAAATAGATGTTGATTCACTTCCGAATTATAAGTATATATCCGAAAAATATAAGAATATGTATTATGACCCCGACAACAGCTTTTCGGTTCCCTATAACGTTGGTATGGTCGGACTTATTTATAACACCACCATGGTTGAGGAAAAGCCTGACAGCTGGACTGCGCTTTGGGACGAAAGATATGCAGGCAAAATCCTCATGATCGATAATCCCCGTGATGCCTTTGCAATTCCGCAGAAAATTCTGGGTTATTCTCTTAATTCAACCGACGAAAAGGAGCTTTCTGACGTTGCGCAGATGCTTATAGAGCAGAAGCCTCTTCTTCAGGGTTATGTTATGGATGAAATCTATAACAAAATGGAAAGTGGAGAAGCAGCGATGGTGCCTTATTATGTGGGCGATTTCGTTTGTATGCAGGATGTTAATCCTGACCTTGATTTTGTTTATCCCAAGGAGGGTGTCAACATCTTTGTTGATGCAGTATGCATACCGAAATGTGCGCAGAATTATGATGCTGCAATGCTTTATATCAACTTCCTGCTTGACCCTGAGGTTGCATTGAGTAATGCTTTTTATATCGGCTATGCCACACCGAATACAGGTGTGCTTGAGCACCCTGATTACGCTGAAATGCGTGAAAATGAATATCTTTATCCGAGCGATGAGAATATGCCTGATACTGAATATTTCAGAAACCTTCCTCAGGAAACTCTTGACAGATTTTCCGAGCTCTGGAACGAGATAAGAATTCACGGCTCAGACAACACTCACATTTATATCGGCTTTGCTCTTATAGGTGCAGTTACAGTATTTTTTATGGTAAGAAAATACATTATCAGAAAACGCAGAGAATATTGGTATAATTCACTCTGATATTTAAAATCGGGCGGTCATTGACTGCCTGATTTTTTTAGTTTTGTATTGACAAATCAGGTCAATAATAGTAAAATAATTTCGTTATGAATATTAACAAAAACTATGACGAAAGAAACCTTTTGAAAGTTTCATTTCAGAGAGAGGGGAGCAGGTGTAAGCCCCTTATGAAGCTTCTTAAGTGTGCTGCTTTCCAAGTTGCGCCCGAAAGGGTGGCCGTTTATCCGCGTTAAGGGTTTTGAGTGGTGCTTTATGCGCAATTCGGGTGGTACCGTGGATCTGATTCACCCCGAGGTGTGTGTTTTGCGCTTTATTTTTTTGTATTTTATTTTCGAAAGGAATGTTTGAAATGAAATGGATGGGTCTTAATGAAATCAGAGAGAAATATCTCTCATTTTTTGAAAGTAAGGAGCATATGAGACTTCCCAGCTTCTCACTTGTGCCTCAGGGCGATAATAGTATTCTGCTTATCAATGCCGGTATGACACCCATGAAAAAGTATTTTACAGGCGAGGTTACACCTCCCAGCAAGAGAGTGACAACCTGCCAGAAGTGCATCCGTACCCCCGACATTGAAAACGTTGGTAAGACTGCACGTCACGGCACATATTTTGAAATGCTCGGCAACTTCTCATTCGGCGATTACTTCAAGAGAGAAGCAACAGCCTGGGCTTGGGAATTCTTCACAAAGGTTATGGAAATTCCTGAAGAGCTTCTTTATGTGAGTGTTTATCTCGATGATGATGAAGCTTATGATATCTGGACTAAAGAGGTTGGTGTTGACCCCTCACATATGGTGCGCTTCGGCAAGGAAGATAACTTCTGGGAGCACGGTGCAGGTCCCTGTGGCCCCTGCTCAGAAATTTATTTTGACAGAGGCCCCTCTAAGGGCTGCGGAAGCCCTGACTGTAAGGTCGGCTGTGAATGTGACAGATTTATTGAGGTTTGGAATCTGGTTTTCACACAGTTTGAAAATGACGGCAACAATAACTATACACGTCTTGCAAACCCCAATATCGACACAGGTATGGGTCTTGAAAGACTTGCATGCGTAATGCAGGATGTTGATAATCTCTTTGAGGTTGACACTGTGCAGAATATTATGAAGCACATTATAAGAATTGCGGGCATCAACTATCACGATGACGCAAACAAGGATATCTCTCTTCGTGTTATCACTGACCACATCAGAAGCACAACCTTTATGGTTGGCGACGGTGTTATGCCCTCAAACAGCGGCAGAGGCTATGTTCTCAGAAGACTTCTTCGCCGCGCCGCAAGACACGGCAGACTTATCGGTATCGACAGGCCCTTCCTTGCAGAGGTTTGTGACACCGTTATTGCAGAAAATGCAAATGCATACCCCAACCTTGTTGAAAAGCAGGATTATATCAAAAAGGTTATTGCTATGGAAGAGGATTCCTTCTATAAGACAATTGACTCAGGTCTCGGCCTTCTCAATGAAATGATGGCTAAGAGCGAAGGCGGTGTTCTTTCAGGCGAGGATGCATTCAAGCTTCAGGATACCTATGGCTTCCCCATTGACCTGACAAAGGAAATTGCTGCTGAAAACAACATGACAGTTGACGAAGAAAAGTTCAGAGCTCTTGTTGAAGAAGCACGTCTTAAGGCTAAAAATGCCAAGCGCGATGCTGCTGACAGCGACTGGAGAAACTCAGGCGTTTCATTCAAGGATATTGCTGCAACTGAATTTCTCGGATATAGTGAAAATGCCGTTGCTGCAACTGTTGCTGCAATTGTTGCTGACGGTGAAAGAAAAGATTTTATCGAAGACAGTGCAGATGCCACACTGGTGCTTGACAAGACATCATTCTATGCTGAAAGCGGCGGACAGGTTGGTGACTGCGGTGTAATCACTGTTGGTGAAAGTAGCTTTGAGGTTTATAAAACAACCAAAGACGCAGACGGTGTTGTTCTTCATCACGGTACTCTTTCAGGCGACAGCATTAAGGTCGGTGACAAGGTAACTGCAACTTATTGCAGCAAAAAGAGAAGTGCAACAATGAGAAACCACACATCAGCACATCTTCTTCAGGCTGCTCTGCGTGAAATTCTCGGCTCACATGTTGAGCAGGCAGGTCAGCTTGTTGACAGCGAGCTTTGCCGTTTTGACTTTGTGCATTTCTCAGCTATGACCAAAGAAGAAATCAAGGCTGTTGAGGACAGAGTTAATGAAATTATCCTTGAGGGCATTGACCTTATGATTAAGGAAATGCCTATTGAAGAGGCCAAGGCTATGGGCGCAATGGCTCTCTTCTCAGAAAAGTACGGTGACACAGTGCGTGTTGTCAAGGCAGGGGAGTTCTCCACAGAGCTTTGCGGTGGTACTCATGTAGATAATACAGGCAAAATCGGTCTGTTCAAGATTATAAGTGAATCATCCGTTGCATCAGGTGTCAGAAGAATCGAAGCGGTCACCGGTGCAAATGTTATGAAGTTTATTGACGGCAAGCTGAACCTTATTGCAGACACTGCAGCGGCTCTCAAGGCTGCCAATGCAAATGATATTGCTTCTAAGGCCACCTCAGTTATGGCTGACCTTAAGGCTAAAGAAAAGGAAATCGAAAAGCTTTCAGGCGTACTCGCAAACATCAAAACAGAATCAATGCTTTCAAATGCTAAGCAGGTCGGCTCTGTTATGCTTGTTACTGCATTCCTTGATGACACAACTCCCGATGAGCTTCGCAGTATGTGTGACCTTGTCAAGAGCAAGGGCGACAATTATGTGGGTGTAATTGCAGGTGTGCAGAAGGCCAAGGGTACAGGCAACATCTGTGTCTGCTGCGGTAAGCAGGCAGTTGCCTCAGGTGCACATTCGGGCAATCTTGCAAGAGAGGTTGCTAAGCTTGCAGGCGGTTCAGGCGGCGGCAAGCCTGACAGTGCTATGGCAGGTGCTAAGGATGTCAGCGCACTTCCCGATGCGGTTGATAAGGCTGAGGAAATCCTCGGCGGCATGCTGAAATAAAAGCAGGGGAGAAGTATTATGAAAAAGATAACGGCTTTATTTATGATGATATTCGCTCTAACATTTGCCTTTGCGTTTTGCGGCAATGCTGTTGATTATCCGTTTTACAGCATTGAAATTGACGACGGTTTTTATGCGGACACTGAAAACAGCGACACTTCATCTGTCTGGTCAAATGCTGACGGCAGCAGTATAAGCATTTCTGTTTCTCCCAACAACGGAATTGATTTCAGCTCTGTTTCTGATTTCGAAATTGATATTCTGACCAAGCAGATTGAAGGAACTTATGAAAACCTTGAGCTCGATTCGGTTGAAAATGTCAAGGGTGCAAAAGGCAAATTCTATGACATTGACAGCTTCAATTATACACTTGAATTTTCAGTTGATAACAGCAGATATTCAGTCGAAGGTTTTATTTTCCCTGTTGAAGAATATCTCTATACTGTTGAAACTTCAAGTGCCTCACAAGAGGACAGAGATATTATTAATAAGATGCTTGGTACCTTCGAATTGCCTGGAGAAATAGTTTATGATGACAATGTGCTTGCTCCCGGTGAAAGTGCTGACGGAATTAAGTTTGTCAGCGAAGACGAGGCTTTCTCATTAGAGCTTCCGTCAGGTTTTGTCGAGCAGACAGCTGTTGCTCCCATAGAAAAACAGTGGGTCAAAAATGATTCAACCATTTCAGTTGCTGTTTATACCGCGGAAAACACTGCGAAAGAGTCAATGATAGATCTTTCCGATGAGGATCTTGATGAAATTGCGGCTGAATTCGCAAAAAGTGCCGGCGCTGATGTTGAGGGCACTGTTGTTGAAAACACAACTGTTAACGGCTATAAGGGTGTCAAGATAAAAACAACAATTAAAACTATCGGCTTGACAGCAGACACTGATGTTTATTCTTTCTCAACAGAGGATTCTCTGATATTTATTTATTTTTACCGTTACGGTGAAGCTGATGAGCAGGTTATTACTGATATTATCAATAGCCTTGAAATCAATGATGAGATTCTGGCGCACAGTGGCAGCAACAATCATATTATAATAGCTGCATTTGTCGGAGCTTTAATCGGTGCTGTGATTTCTGCAGTGGTAGCCAGAAAAAAGAAAAAGTCATCCGCTGGCAGCGATGCAACGTTCGGCGAATATCCTCAGGTTTGATTTGATTAAAAAGGAGAAATGATTATGGATTGTATTTTTTGTAAAATAGTAAACGGTGAAATCCCTTCAAATAAGGTTTATGAAGACGATAAGGTTCTTGCTTTTCACGATATAGCACCTCAGATGCCCGTTCACATTATTGTTATTCCCAAGATGCACATCGAGTCAGCGCTCGGTGTCAATGAAGAAAACTGTGAAGTGATCGGTCACATTTTCAGTGTTATTGCCAAGGTTGCAAAACAAGCAGGTCTTGAAAATGGTTTCAGAGTTATCAATAACTGTGGCGAAGACGGCGGTCAGACAGTCAAGCATATTCACTTCCACATTCTCGGCGGTGAAAAATTAGGCGAAAAGCTGGTTAAATAACAGGAGGTTGAAGGTTATGGCAATGTACAAAATGACAATTGCAGGTCTTGAAAGAGAGCTGCCCATATGTAAAGTAAATGACAACCTTGATATTGCAGGCTTTGTTATTTTCGGTGATGTTGAAATTACTGTTGCGGCTGCAGGTGAGCTTCTCAAAAAGTGCCCCGAGTTTGATTTTATTGTTGCTCCCGAAGCAAAGGCAATTCCTCTTGCTCACGAAATGGCAAGACAGAGCGGCAAGAAATATTTCATCTGCAGAAAGGGCGCAAAGCTTTATATGCAGAACCCCGTTTCAGTCAATGTTCGTTCAATTACAACTGACAAGGAGCAGACTCTCTATATGGATTCACTTGAGGGTGAACAGCTCAGAGGCAAGCGCGTGCTAATTCTTGATGATGTTATCAGTACCGGCGAATCACTTGCTGCGGTTAATAAGCTTGTTGAACAGTTTGATGCTCAGGTTGTGGCACAGGCTGCAATTCTTGCTGAGGGTGATGCTGCAAAACGCGATGATATCATTTTCCTTGAAGAGCTTCCTCTGTTTTTTCACTGATTTAAACACATAATTTTTTAAAAGTTTTATAAATCAGTCGTTTTTTTCACACAGATTTCACTTTTGTGTGAATAATATAAAATAATGCTGCATATTTCTTTTTCTTAATTGACATAAAAGGAATATGGTGGTATTATATTAAAGATAATATTCATTATGAGTATGGATGGTGAAATTATGAAAAATATTTTCAAAAAATTATGGATTCCTGCACTTATGGTGTTAACACTTCTTTGCGTTTCACCTGTTGCAAATGCAGCTGACTATCCCTTCGTCTATGAGGTCAGAAACAACGGTGTTATTATCGTAAGCTGCACACCTGATTATGAGGGAGATGTTGTTATCCCTGAAAAGATTGATAACGTTAACGTTGTTGAAATTTCAGACGGCGCGTTTATCAATGCTGAGGGTGTTACTTCTGTTAAGCTTCCTTCAACACTTAAGACAATCGGCACCTCAGCTTTTGAGGGCTGTGTAACTATCAAGGAGATAGCTATTCCTGACAGTGTTACATCTGTTGGTGAAAGTGCTTTTGCTTCATGTGCTTCACTTGAAAAAGTGAGCATCGGTAAGGGCATCAATGCACTCAGCAAGGGCATGTTCGAAGGCTGTACAGCTCTTAACGGTGTAACTCTTCCCGAAAACATCAAGGTTATCGGTGAATATGCATTCAGCTGCTGCGATAAGCTTGAAACAATTGCTCTTTATCCTCACATTACTTCAATCGGCAACTACGCATTTTACGACTGCGATTCACTTGCAAAGATTGCTCTTCCCGAAACAGTTACAGTTATCGGTGAAGGTGTTTTCGCTGAATGTGAAAAGCTCACCTCAATTTCAATTCAGAAGACTTTGACTGCAGTTGAAGCTCTTGCTTTTGACGGCTGCGGCAAGCTCACTGTTTATTATGCAGGTGATATGGGCGTATGGGCTCACGTTGCAATTGACGGCGAAGGTAACGATGCTCTCACAGACGCTACCTTCAGCGCAGGTCACAAGCACGAAGATAAAGAAGAAGTTCTTACAGAACCCACATGTACCAAAAAGGGTCTTGGCAACTATTCATGCGTATGCGGTTACGTTTATAAAAAGGAAATTCCTGCACTCGGTCACAACAGTGTAGATATTCCTTCAAGTGCTGCAACATGTACAGCTCCCGGCACATCATCAGGTAAGAAGTGCTCAAGATGTGACGCAATTCTTGCTCAGCCTCAGACAGTTCCCGCTCTCGGACATAAGGAAGTTATTGAGGAAGCTGTAGATCCCACATGTGTTTCAGAAGGTAAGACAAGCAAGCGTTACTGCGAGGTATGCGGCGAGGTTTTTGTTAAGGCAGAAATTATCGAAAAGAAGCCCCATAACGTTACATATGAGCTCACCAAGGCTACAACAAGCAAAAACGGTGAAAAGATATTAACCTGCAAGGACTGCGGTAATGTAGAGAAAAAGACAATTTATAACGTTTCGCAGTTCAAGCTTGAAGCAACAACTTATGTATATAACGGCAAATCATTTGCTCCTGCTGTTACAGTAGCAGACAGTGCTGACAAGCTTCTTGAAGAAGGCACTGATTACACAGTTTCATATCCCGAAGACGGCAAGAGCATCGGCGTTCACAGCATCAAGATTAAGCTGAAGGGCGACTATTCAGGCAGCAAAACTCTCAAGTTTACTGTTACACCCGGCAAGACCTCAAAGATAACACCCAAGGCAACAAACAAGTCAGTTGCACTTACATGGAATGCTGTTGAGGGTGCAACCGGATACAGAGTTTATGTTTATAAGTCAGTCAGCTCCAAGACAAGAATCAAGCTCGCTTCCGTAACAGGCAAGACAGCTTACACTGCACTTAAGGACTATAACGGCAAGGCACTCAAGGCCGGTGAAACCTATAAGTTTGCAATTCAGGCTTACAAGAAGTTCAGCGACGGTACTGTAGTTTTCGCTAAGAACGGTGTAGCAATCACTGTTACATTACCTCCTGCAACACCTTCAACTCTCAAGGTAACTGCAGCAGGCAGCGGAAAGGTTAACCTTTCATGGACAAATGTTTCAGGTGAAGACGGCTACACAGTTTACTATGCTACCTCAAAGAACGGCAAATATAAGAAGCTCGATGGTACTAAGGCAGACGTAGTTAAGCTCACAGCTAAGCTCACAAAGGGTAACACCTATTACTTCAAGGTCAGAGCTTATGCTAAGGGCACTGACGGTAATGTCAGAAGTGCATTTTCACCCATTAAGAGTGTTAAAGTGAAATAATGCTTATTGAAGCTCCGCAGAAGTTTAACTGCGGAGCTTTTAAATTATAATCTTCTGGTGGCTTTTTATTTTATTTAGTGCACCCTTTTCAAGCCTTGACACCTGTGCCTGTGATATGCCTATTTCTTTTGCAACCTCGGTCTGTGTCATTCCGTTCATAAACCTGAGCGAGAGAATGGTTTTCTCTCTTTCGCCGAGCTCGTTAATCGCTTTTTTAAGAAGAATTTCATCTATCCAGTTAACATCGGTGTTGCTGTCGCCAATCTGATCCATAACATAAATTGTGTCACCTGCATCAAAATAAACAGGCTCATATAAAGAAACGGGCTCAACAATTGCTTCAAGAGCAATAACAACGGTTTCCTTCTTGACGCCCATTTCTTTGGCAATTTCCTCAACAGTTGGCTCTTTCTGTGTTTCGTTTATAATTCTTTCCTTGATTTTCATTGCGTTGTACGCCGTGTCTCTTAATGACCTGCTGACTCTTATCGGCGTATAATCACGCAGATAACGCCTGATTTCACCGATAATCATGGGTACTGCATAGGTGCTGAATCTAAGTCCCAGGTCTATGTCGAAATTATCTATAGCTTTAATGAGGCCGATGCATCCGACCTGAAACAAGTCGTCGAGGTTTTCACCTCTTGAAGAAAAACGCTGAATCACACTCAGCACAAGACGAAGATTTCCGTTGATAAGCTCGTCGCGTGCAGTTTTGCTGCCGTTTTTAATTGATTTCAGAAGCTCGGTCTTTTCTTTTTCACTCAACACCTTTAATTTTGATGTATCAATACCGCAAATTTCAACTTTATTAAAATGC
>JAZNUW010000144.1:0-9287 GCA_045592465.1 Acutalibacteraceae bacterium
GTCATCCTTGAGTGCATTTCTGCTGCCAAAGATGTTAAGCTCCTTTTTAAGAATAACGGAATGAATGAAGCTGGTTTCTCTTTTGCCGTTGCCGATGAGAATAATATTTGCCGCAAAGGCTGCTGAATCGATGCAGCCTAAAAAGGTTTCGGGGGCGCCGCATGCCTCAATGCACACATCAAAGCCGTTGCCATTTGTGTATTCATCAGTAAATTCATTGAGGGACTGTGTTTTAGTGTTTACAACTGCAGCAGCACCGTACTCCTTGGCGAGTTCAAGACGGTTATCGAGTATATCGGCAACCACAATATTTCTGCACTTGTTTTTAGCTGCAAGCAGTGCAAAAAGTCCTATAGGACCTGCACCGATTATAAGCACATTATCGTTTTCTTTGATTTCAGCACGAGAAACTGCATGCTGCGAAATAGAGAACGGCTCAATAAGAGCGAGTTCCTTTGCTGAAAGACCCTTGCCCTCATAGATGCGCTCAATGGGCATGGCAATATATTCACAGAAAGCGCCGTCGCGCTGTACGCCCATAGTCTGATTATCAGTGCAGCAGTTAACATAACCGCGCTCACATGAATAGCAGCTGCCACAGTTAAAATAGGGGTTGCAGGTTACAATATCCCCTGCTTTGAGGCCTCTGTCGTTTTCGGGTACTGTTACAATTTCTGCTGAAAATTCATGACCGGGTATTCTCGGGTAGGTTGTAAAGGGCTGATTGCCCGTAAACGATGCAACGTCAGCACCACATATGCCCACATATTTAACCTTAAGAAGAGCCTCACCCTCTTTAACCTCAGGCATGGGCACCTCTCTTATTTCAATTTCATTCGGATTGGGTATAACTATCGCTTTCATTTTATTTATCCTCTTCAATATAGTTTTTGTTCCAGATTATGCCTGTTTTAAGGGGGGCACCCTTACAGAATATTTTATTTTCATATGCATCAAGTGGGTCACTTATGAATTCATCCTTATCAATAAGCTCAACTACCTCGTCATAACGCGAATCCACAAGAACATCAATTGCTTTTTCCATATGCTCCTGACGGAAGTTGATAGAAGCAAAAATAACGTGATTTTCGAAACCGAAGGGCATAGTGTCATAAGACACAACAGGTCCAAGGGAAAAGCTGTCATAAATGCCGTTGCAGCCCAGCACCTTGTGCTGAAATGCCACTCTGTGTTCAACACCGGCACCGCTTGTGCCAACAAACATAGTCGCTCTGCCCCCAAGCTTTTCTATAATTTTCTCAGCTGTTTCTTCTTCGGAAAGACCTGCAGTTGAAAGATAATCGGCACCTGCAATTTCCTTTGAGAAAATAACCTTCTTGCTGTTTTCGTCACTTCTGCCCACAAAGAGAATATCAGCCTTCGGATGATGGCGTCTTATCTGGTCGGCAATAAACAGTCCTGTCATGCCAAGACCGAAAACAACGGTTTTTGAGAATATATTATCCTTAGCCAAGGCCCTTGCCTCTTGTTCACTGCACTTATGCTTTGCCATTTCAACGCGGAAATTCTGAGCTTCACCTATATCCTCCATTCTTTCAAGCTGAAAGATTGCACAGGCATAAGGGTCGGCAAAGGAAAGCTTCTTTGCAACGGATAAAGGAAGCTTGCTAAGTCCATTATATTTTTCAGGCAGATGAAGAAGCATATCAGGATTGAAGTAGTTTCTGTCACAGAAAAGTCCATCAGCCTTGTCACAGCCATATTCAAAATAAGTTTCATCCTCGGTGTAACGTGTTGGGTCATAGCTGTCTCCGCCGCGGATAAGCACAATGGCAAAGCGGTTTTCTGAAGGCACCCACACAACGCCCTCGTGACCATTGATAAGTCTGTTTTCACCCTCAGGGAATTTAGGAAGAAGCTTGCCGTCTCTGCCCATTTTCATAAGTTCAAAGTCAGTGCCGCAAAAGCCCTGAAAAACAGGAAAAACTTCCACACCTTCAAGAAGAGGCTCACCTCTGAGTCTTTGTCTTTTTGGATTAATAAGATTAACCTCACCGTATTTTATCGGTTTTTCCTTATCATTCTGAAAATATGTGCCGTAAGTTTTCATATATATTTCACCCTATCCGAACATAATTTTAAGTCAAACTAAAGCATTTTATATTATAAACGTTATGCAGTCAGTTGTAAAGTAAAATAAATAAATTAAAGGAAATCTCCTGCGTGGCTTTTAAACCGTCGCAGGAGATCAGTTATTTATTTCACGGTGTCTTCAACTGAAATCAGGCCGTTGAATACACCTACATAAGCCTTGCCGTTGGGGCCAATTGTTATGGGGCCGTATGAGTTGTTCCAGTTTTTGCCGCAGCCTGTGAACACCTTATAAAGTGTTTCACCTGTTCTGAAATCAACTGCTGTGAGGTACCAGGCAACAGCTCTGTCAGGGATTTCATCATTCTGCACTCTTGTGTAAAGATAAAGAATTCCGTTTTCGGTTGACATTTTGGGAACAACTGTAGCAGATGCCTCTTCGCTTTCCCAGACAACAAATGCCTCAGTACAGTCATAATTCATATCAATTCTTGTAACGCCGGGCTCACTTGTGGGGTTATTGACAAGGAAGCCTGCGCCTGATTCAGAATAGTTATTTTCAATAATAAACGAACGGCCGTATGCAACAATTGAGTTTTCGCTGACTGATTTACCCTCGGTGAAAAGAGGTACCTGGTCAACGACTTCACCTGTAAGGCGGTCATAAATAACAATATTGACTCGGCTGTCAGCATTATCGGTTATAGCACAAAGCTTTCTCACACCGACCTGAACAGCGCCCTCGCCTTCCTTATCGTAAACGGGTACATCAAGGAGTGTGGGTGTGGTGCCTGAGCCCTGATTGATTGCGCCGGGCTTAAGAGTTGTGCCTCTGTCATAGGCAGTTCTCCATGTGTAATAAGGAATGCCGTCATCACCGATATCGAAACGGTACATAGCAGTGTCGGAAACAATGTAAATGCCGTCATCACAAATAGCAAGTGTGTTCTGGATTTCTTCACCCTCAAGCTTCATAAGCTTAACCTCTTCGGTCTTAGCATCTATGTAGCCGACCTCACCGGGACGTGTGACAAACCAGATGTTGCCTTCATAGTCAGGAATAGCATCTGTGAGATATGAGCCTTCGGGAAGATATGAGTTAACATCCCATTCTTTTTCGATTTTCCATTCGGGCTTGCCCGATGATTCGTCGATATAGAATATCTGAATCACGTTATCGGAGTTGCCGATGATGGGTCTGTCACCCTTGAGAAGATGGCAGTAAGCACCGCCTGAGGTGTCAGATGAAATTTTGTCAAAATCGAAGGTTTTGATAGCCTCAACTGTTGAAGCGCGCTGAGGAAGTCTTGTTTCAGCAAGAATTTCAAGTGTATCAGCATCGATAAGAAGAAGACGGAAGCCGACAACGTTGCCGCTGATGCACATAATTCTGCCCTGGGAATCAAACATAAGTGTAGCAACAAGTCCACCGAAAACATTCATTGAACGTGACTTGACAACAGGATTTATGCCGAGAGGTCCCATATAATCATAGGTGTCTGTGTTATATGAATTGCCGTGCATACCGTTTGTGCCCTCTGCAGCAAGAAACGGATGCTGAGGAATAGCGAGGTTGCCTTCATCCTCAAGAGGGTTTGCTGTTGCAACCTCACCGTAAAATACAGGACACTTGTCTGCCACTGCAGGCTGTCTTATCTGTCCGCCCGGGCTTAAAAACAGCATAAGAAATGCTGAAATTGCAGTGAGTGCTTTCATAAAAATAGCTTTCATTTCATTAACTCCTTTTTTAAGGGCTGTGCCTTAATGATATTAAATAATATTATACTTGTTTTTTGAACAATTGCAATTATAAGAGCTGTTTTTTTCAATTATCCATCAAATTATTTGCAATCAATTAAAATCCTTTCTTTCCGCCATGTACCGTCAACACCCTTGCAGCGGAAATTTTCAACTCTGAGGTTTTCACAGTGCCTTGCCCACAGACCGTAAGCAGGAAGATTTCTGAATCTCCAGCACTCAGGATAAACCTTAGCATATTCAGGAATAAAAAGCCGCTTATCAATAACTTCGGTTGCGTTTCTGTATGTAATGTCAAAGTTGCAAAGAGTTATATTTCTGCAGCGTCTGACAATCCCTTTCTGCTTATATCCTGCAACTATAACAGGAAGCTCTGCATCAGAAGCAGCGATGTTTTCGACAGTTATGTTATAAATTTCGCTTTTGCCGTCAAACTGATTTTTATCTGCAGGCTTTGATAAATCATCCTCTTTGACAATTTCAGTTTTGTTTGCCGTTGAAGCAGTAACCTCTGCCGCCCTGTTACGGTTACCCAGACGTATAAACAAAGGACATGTGCAGCGGCTCATAGTTATATTTCTGACATCTATATCGTGCACCCTTGCACCGTCACACGCCTCAATGGACACACCCGAAACTGCACCCGGATAAAGATCCGTCATCATAAAGGAGCAATTTTCAACACAAACATCATATATATCATAGGTGGTTTCTGTGCCTATTTTAAAGCAGTTCGTTCTCGAAATAACCTCACAGTTTCTGACACTGATGCTGTGCATTTCTTTTTCACAGCCGCACCAGATAGCATTCTTTATGACAATACCGTCATCAGCTGTTGACACAAAGCAGTGATCAATTTCCACATTACAGCTTCCTGCAATATCAAAACCGTCTGAGTTTGCAACATTACGGTTATTATTGATAATACAGTGAGTGATTTTCACTTTATCGCACATCAGCATTTTGTGTGTCCACCAGGGCGAATCCTCAAAAATAACATTTCGGATTTCAACATTCCTGCACTTTTCTGTGAATAATATCGACCCGTATTTTGATTTATGGGCAAATCTCAGCTGAGCGCGATAATCGCGGCGCATCTCAATTACATCAATAACAGGGGCAGCCGTGAACATATTTTCAATAACAGGCTTAAGCCCGAAATAAGTGCCGTTGCCTATGATTTTTCCGCCGCCTGTTATAGTGATATTTTCGCAGTCCTTGGCATATATGAGGGCGTTGTGCTTATAGCCTTTGCCTGTTGTGTTAGCTGAAACGGCACTGTTTTTTTCAATGAACAAGGTAACATCTGACCTGAGAAAAATTGTTGTGACAACATAGCAGCCACCCGAAACAAGCACTGTGCCCTTTCCGTTTTTGTGGCAAAAGTCAATAGCCGACTGAATTGCTTTAGCATTTTCAGCATCACTTTTATTGACATCAGCACCGAAATCTCTGACATCGCAGCAGCCTTCAGGCATCGGCTGATTATAATCAATGTACTTTTCAACAGGGCAATATGAGGAATAATCTCCTTCACGCACTTCAGTGTACGGTTCACCCTCAGTCACTCTCAGGTCCTTGCCGAACAGCAGGGTGTGTGCTTTATCTATCAGTGTTCTTTTAGCTTTCATAAACGAGCTTAACGGTTTTGCCTACATCCTCGAGTGTCACAAAATGAGGACGTTCATAGTTTGTTTTGTTAGGTGTGTGATATGTCAGTCTGAGGTTGCCGTCAAAATCTGTGAAGACCATACCGTGACCGCCGTCACTGTCAACCAAGGCAGGCAGATGCTCAAAATCAGTGCCGATTTCACCGCCCTTGAATCTCACAAGGCACTCAGCATAATTGCCCTTTATAAAGGTCGACCAGAACATAAGAAGCTCATCACCCTTTGTGCGATACATAAACGGTCCGTCAGTAATGCGGTGCTCTTTTTCATTCTTACTCTCGTCTGCCCAATAAGGCTCTGAGGCCTTGAAAAGAGTAACAGCCTCCCCTGCAATTTCAGTGAGATCTTCACTCAGAGGAGCATAGCAGATAGTGCCGTCAATAATCTGAGTGTGCTCATGGCAGAAAACTATATACGGCTTACCCTCCTTGCTTATATAAAGGGTACCGTCAAGACACTCCCATTCCTCAGGTGTTACAACACCCTTGCTGTGAGGCACAAACGGACCGAGCGGGCTGTAGGCTTTCAGAATAAAAGTACCCCTGAGGCCGTTTGACTGTCTTGTAAATGTGGCAAACATATAATATGCACCCTTATATTTATGCACCTCGGGTGCCCAGTTGACCTCATAGTTCATGTTATGATCAGGTGAATTGAAGCATTCGATAGGCTGACTCCAGTTAAGAAGATCTTCAGAAACATAAACATCGAAGCCTCCCACTCTTCTGCCGAAGTTTTTTGCTCTGGTGCCGTACATATAGTATTTTCCGTCTATGCAAAGAACAAACGGGTCACGGATATTTATATCTTTGCAGGTAAGACTCCCTTCATTTTTTGACAAATCTTCAGTTTTCATAGTGTTTTCTCCATTCTCACTGCTAAAAGCAATTAATTATTTTCATTATACCATAAGGCAGTTTAATTTCAAGATTTACAGTCTAATTTTTCTGATTCGGCAGAATTATTTATTCAGTTTCTATTTGACAGCTTCACTACAGCTCGGGCATTCAAACAAGTTTGTTCTATAAAAGCGATTGATTTATTGCGTCTTTTATTGTATATTTTATGTAAATAAACATCGGAAAGGAATGAAAATATGAATCCGCTTTTTTTCTTATCGAGAAAAGAATCTGAAACAAAGGTTGCCAATGACCGATTGCTTTGTTACGGATTAGGTCTCACCGGTCAGAATATGACCTGCAGCTTTGTAGCAAGCAGATTATTCGTTTATCTTAATACCATCCTTAAAATCCCGGCTGAAAAGACCGGCATTATCACAGGTGTCAGCACCATGTGGGATGCAATAAACGACCCTCTTGTCGGCGGCCTTATTGACAGAAGACGTCACAAGCCCGGCTATAAGCTACGTCCTTTTCTTCTGTGGACTCCCCCGATTATTGCCGTTATTGTTTTGATGATGTTCCTTGATTTTGGTTTTTCAGAAAGCCAGACAATCCTGTTCATCCTCATTATGTTCCTTCTTTATGACACATTCTTCTCCCTTCAGGATATTTCAATCTGGGGTATGGCGGCCCTGTCGAGTCCGGATTCCATAGAGCGCGCACGAGTTATTCAGTGGATTTCAATTCTTGCAGGCTTCGGCGCAACCATAAGCGGTCTTTTCCCCACCTTCAAGGATATGGTTGTCAAGCATGAGATAATGAGCGAAAAAACATCTTATGCCTGGGGTGCCTTTATCTTCGGCGTCGGCGGTATGCTTATAGCGATGCTGGCTTACCGTATGAAAGAAAAGGTTGAGCCTGCTGAAGACAAAAACAAAACAAGCATCTTAAAGGACCTTGCAGATCTCAGACATAACAGAACACTCATAATTGTTTGTCTTGCGCGGATTGTTCAGAGCATTTCCCTTTCACTTCCCTGGGAATACTTCTTTGAATCAAACGGTATCGCCTACAATGTGTTCGGCACTGAAATCTCAGGCGGTACTGCTCAGGTAATATATGGCGCTATTATCGGAATTCCCGGTTCAATTGCAGTGTTCTTCACGACCAAGGTTATCAGCCGTATCGGTGGAAACAAGAATCTCCTTGTATTCTCTGAAGCTATCACTCTTGTGGCACGTATAATTGCTTTCTATGTGGGTGCAAATGACCGTTTCCTTAACATCGGTGCTCTTGGAGTTGTAATTCTCATTCTCAGCTTAACTCAGGTATTAACAAGCATGAAAGACATTGCACACCGCGCGCTTTTATCAAACTCAATCGATGAAACTGAGCTTAAAACCGGCAAGCGTACCGAAGGCATTGTTTTCTCGATGCAGAACTTCGTTTCAAAGCTCATCAGTGCCGTACCAAAGTTCATTCAGGGTTACGTGCTCAAGTTCCTCGGCTTCGACCAGAACATCAAGCATGCAGCCAATCAGACAGTTATCAACGCACAGGTTGCTCCCCGCTTCCTCAAGTATCGCTGGCATTTATTCATTCTCGGCCCTGCAATCGGATCAGCTCTCTATCTTTTAGTTATCCTCTTCCTTAAGGACGATAAAGAACATGTTGCAGAAGTTGAAAGACAGCTTAAAGAAAAACGCGCTGCAGCTCAGCTTGAAGATGTAACTGCATAAGTTATAAAAACGCCTCTCCCGCATGAACCAGTGTTCAGACGAGAGAGGTTTTCTTTTGCATGAAATTAATGTGGGAAAGCTGTATTCAGTATCATTTTGTTATATGGCTTTCGTTTCTTATTCCCACTCTTCTACGATATAGCTTTATATTCTCCAAACAAAATATAATCCCCTAGCATATTTATGAGCGAAAAGCAACTATAAGAGCAAATCTCCTCGGAATAACCGAGGAGATAGATTTAATTAATAGTGTTTTAGACCGCAATCGCAGGTAGGATTCATCTTGAACAGCTTCCAGAAGAAGCGAACTATTTTCCAGATAAAGCCATTGAAGCCGCCCTTATGGCACATATGGTCGCATGCGGCACCGCATGCAACACATTTGCTATCACCCTCGGCAAGGTCCCCACAATAGCCACTGGTAAGATATCCGCCACTGACAGACGCAGCCTCAGCCTTAAACTCAGGCAGACTGATGTCAAGACCGACAAAGCCCGCAAGGGGTGCAGATGTGAGCAGCATAAGTGCGACTAAAAATGCTGCAACCGATTTTTTGAATGTTTTCATGAAAACATCTCCTTTGTAAAATTATACCATTCTATTTTACTGCTTTAATATACAAATGTCAGTTGGTAAAAGTACATAGAAAAGTGACTGTGTTTCGGTGTTGAAGAGCTCACCCCTATAAACGAGGTGAGCTCTTCAATAGTTTAAGTGACCTTATCTAAATCTTTACTTATGTCATTGAACCAACATCGTCAAGATACTTATCCATATCAGGACAGCAATAAAGATTTGTTTTGAACAATGAGTTGAATATTGTGTAAATGAATCTCCAGATACGTCCGAAGAAAGATGTGTGACATGCACAGTCACAACCACCTTCAACTTTTGATGTACTATATACAAAGTCGCAGTTTTTACACGTATATGTCATATAGCTCTGTCCGTCAACACTTGCACCTGTAACAACACAGTCATAATCATGTCCGTGGAATGCACAGTAGGCCTGAGCATAATTGGGGTCAGTTGCCTTATATGCAGCCGTTGTAATTACATAGTAACTGAAGTGATCGAGATAAAGTGTGAGATATATATCATCAACCTCATGCTTAATAGGAGTCGTATTATCATTTTCATCAAGCCTGTAAACCATAAGCTTATCCTTGTTTGCGAGAAGAGCTTCAGTAAGAGGAATCTTAACGATGATATTATATCCTTCTTCA
>JAZNUW010000145.1:0-5496 GCA_045592465.1 Acutalibacteraceae bacterium
TGTTCAGCCAGAAATCACTGCCGCCATTTTCATAAAGCTTATTGAAGCAGCTGTAGCCGTAAACCTGCCCCTTTGAGGGTCTGCCGCCGAAAACAATTGAGTTTGACAGCACATCAAGGTTATCCTCAATAAAGCGAAGCACACTGTAGTTTATGCGCCACTTCTCTTCGTTCATCATATTATAGCTATAATAAAGCTCCCAGAAAGCAGTGCCTCTCATAGCCATTGTGAAAAGGTATTCTCTGAATTCCTCGTCGCTCATATTGACCTTTGCTTCGTTGCCGTAAACAGGGTCGTGATTATAAAGATAAGCCTGGGGGAACTGGAACTGTCTGTCCTTATAAAAATCGAAATATCTTTCGTCACGATATGAGAGCAATCTGTCTTTATCGGAACAAACACCCTTTTTGCCCTCAAAGCCCATATCGTCGCTTATCTGCATCCAGACAGAATTGCTGTATTGCAAGAACCAGGGGCTGGGAGGCAGATAGCTTGTGTTGTTCAGCCAGAAATCACTGCCGCCATTTTCATAAAGCTTATTGAAAAGAATAATCCACTTTTCCCACAGGTCAGTGTAATAATACATATTTCTGTGACCGCCTGTCATATGACCGTGGTGTCTGCCTTTGCAGGGATTCTTGGCAAAGCCGTCAATCTTCCAGTAATTCAGGTTATATTTTTCCTGATAAGAGAGCATAAGCTCAGTAAGGCGGGTGAGATATTTATCACTTGCCACGCAGATGTCAAATGACTGATTATTGACGTAGCCGTTGCCCTCGCGCTGAATATGCTTTGCAAATTTTATTGTTTCCGGGTTATAACCGCCTCTCGGGCCTATCCAGAGACCGAATTTTGAACCGAAGCTTTCAGCAAGAACACTGAAAGGATAAAGCTCATCAGGGAATTTATCGTTGAAGCCCCAAAAGCCCTTTGAATAATCGTTCCAGCCGTCATCTGCAACATAACTGTCAAGAGGCTTTTCACCTGTTTTTGTCAGTGCTTTTTCTATTTCAAGAAATGAGCCGTAAACATTCTCTCTTGTTATATTCAGCATATGGTCATACCATGAATTATATTGCCTTCTGAGAGAAACAGGCTTCGATATTGTTTTGATATAGTCAAAGAATGCTCTTTGCACCTGCTCGAAAACATTGCCGTCAGCAGAGCCGATAACAGCATTATAGCTGTGATAAACCTTGCCCTGAAAAATGCTTTTTAAATCCTTGCCGCTGTAGCATCTTATTGAGGTGGTGAAATCTGAAATCTTATTGAGTGCAGCAGGGAATTCACAGCCCATAAACACACTGTCAACATAAAGAGGCTGACCCATTTCAAGGCCATAGCCCGGCACATGGGAATTTTTCTGGTCGGGAATACTCCAGCATCTGAGCTTTCCGTCAAAGCGCATCGCTTCAAGGTCAATATAATCGAGAATCAGCGGCTTAGTCCCTGTTTTCTCAAACCTGATTTCAATAAATTTTCTGAAAAGCCCCTGATGCTTCATAGCTTCATAAACAAGGGCAATTTTCAGCTTGCTGTCTTTTATGCGAACACCTTTGAAAGAAATAACAAAGGTTTTGCAGGTGGCAGAGTCTCTCTCATCGGTGCTTTCTATCTTAAGCTCAGAGCTTCTGACGGTACTGCTGCCGAAAAGTGAATTTTTAAAGCAGATGATAAACTCTTCACTACCTTCGAGTGCATCAATAGTCTTGTTACTTTTTTTATTATAAAGCTGCCAGGAAGCTATCTTGTCACCCTTAAGATTAAAGGTCTTTTTCAGGTAATCGTTTTCTATAATATATATATTGCTTTTCATTTAAGACCTCCTGAACTTAAAATCAGTTTCAGATTACACTGTCAATCCATTCAATGACGTCCTTGCACACTGTGTCAAAGCAAGCACTTTCGTTAAGAATTTCATGACGTGCATCGGGATAAAGTATTTTATTGATGTTGGTCTTGCCCTCGGCCTTGAGCATATCACAGACCTGGTCAACACCCTTTGAGTAATTGCCTACAGGGTCCATTGCACCTGAGATAAGAAGCACGGGCAATTCCTTTGAAAGCTTTGCGAACCATTCCTTTGAGGAAACAAAGCCGAGAAGTGCAAACAAATCGCCGTAACCCGGTGCAGTGAAAAGGAAGCCGCAATATTTATCGGCAATATATTTATCAACCTCAAAGTTATCTCTTGAGAGCCAGTCAAAGGGTGTTCTGCCCTCAAACTTTGAATTGTATGAGCCAAAGCCGATTTTATCAATAAGCTTGCTTCTGTAATGGTCGCCCTTCAGCTTTGTGATAAGCTTTGTGATAAGTATGCCTGCACCTGCTGCAGGGTTAGGACCTGCTGTGCCGCAATAAATGGCGCCGTCAATTTCGGCAGAGTACTTAAGAGAATAAGCTCTTGCAACAAATGAGCCCATTGAGTGACCGAAAAAGATGTAGGGCTTGCCGGGGTTTTCACTCTTTGCAATTTTTGTCAGCTCGTGACAGTCTTCAACGAAAGCCTGCCAACCGTCTTTTTCGCCGAAATATCCGAGCTCATCGTCATTTTTAACACTTGAGCCGTGACCGAGGTGATCGTTAATATAAAGCGCTATGCCGTTTTCGCAAAGTACGCGGGCAAATTTTTCATATCTTTCAAGATGCTCCGCCATGCCGTGTGCCACCTGGAGCACTGCTCTGATTTCTCCGTTTTCAGGCAGATATGATGCACAGTGAATGTCAGCAAGACCTGACACTGACGGGAATGTAAACTCTTTTTTAAAATATGACATATTATCTCCTCCGATAAAATATATTTATACAGTGTAATTATAACATAAAATAATGTTATTTTCACTATTTTATCTAAATTTCCGTTATGTCAAACTAAACAAAAATATATGTCATTTTTTGCCGTTAAAAAGAAGAAAAAAGGTATAAATTTAACCTTAATCCGTTTATTTGGACACAAAATTAAAATTTAACGAACATTTGTCTTGACAAATGAATTTTGTCGTGTATAATTAAATCATAAACACAGAACGAATGTTCGCTAAGGAGGCAAACATCATGGTAGAACTTTTTGCAGATTTTACAACAACATTTTTCTTTCTCGTAGGCCTTGTGCTTATAGGCATTATCTTTGAAAAGCAGTTTATCGCTCTTGAAGATAAATTTGATGAATGGGTTGATTCCAAAAGAAAGGAATATAAGAAAAACAACCGTCAGCATCACACTTCAGTTAAATCAAACACAGTTTCCAAGCCTGCAAAGACAAAGGAAAACAACTATCGCGGCTTTGCTGCATAATATAAGTTTTCATTGAAGTGAGAAAAAACCTTAGCAAAAGGCAAATCAGCAGAATATCCCTATTTTATTCCTCACCTTGTATATCTTGACTTTTAAGGCTTTTTCAGCTACAATTAACTTCACAGAATGTTAAAAGTCAGGAGGCTTTATACAATGGCTTCAAACAAAAATTATTGTATGGGTTGCATGAAAGAAATGCCCATGGACGCAACTGTCTGCCCTGAATGCTCTTATAATGCATTAACAGCGCAAAAGGAACCCTTTCTTGAAAAGCGCAGCAACATTTCAGGCAGATATATAGTTGGCAGAGTTGAACGTTTTTCCTGTGATTCAATTACTTACATCGGTCTTGACACCTTAACGGAAAAGACTGTGAGCATAATTGAATTCTACCCTGAAAAAATCGTTTCCCGTCCACCCGCAACATCTCAGATTGCAATCAGAATCGGCTATGAAGATATGTTCAGAGCGACACTGAAGAGCTTCATCGATTTGTGGAATGACCTTAAGGAGTTCAGCCGTGTAATTTGTCTTCCTACGGTTACCGATGTGCTTCTTTATAACGGCACTGCATATGCAATATGTGATTATAAGGATTGCATAACTCTTGAATCCTATTTCAACGAAAGACCTGCTCTCACACCTAAAAAAGCTCTCGCTTCACTGAAGCCTATCATTACAGTTCTCAAAAAGCTCCACTCAGCCGGTATCGTGCACGGCAGCATTTCACCAAAAAGCATCTGCGTCGGTTCAGACGGAAAGCTTCATCTGACCAATTTTTCAATAAGACAGTGCTTTTCTTCAGTTTCAGAAATAAGGGAACGTCCTAATTCCGGCTTCACTCCCCTTGAATTTTATGGTGATGCGTCTCATATCGGCGAATACTCTGATGTTTATTCCATAACAGCTGTTATATATTATGCTATGACAGGCAAAAATCCTGACGATGCAACCAAAAGAGCCGTCAGGGATGAAATGGTACTCCCCGCCTATATCGCAGAAAAACTCACCAAAAAAGAAATCACCGCCATTGTCAAGGGTATGGCAGTTCAGTATCAGAACAGACTCGGCACAATGGATGACCTTATAAATCTGCTTTACACAGAACAGCCTGCAGCGCGTACTGTAACACCTCAGCCACAGGCAAGACCTGCTGCTCCCACTGCAGTGAGAACGCCCACGGGCAGACCCGTAAGGGAAAGTGAAGGCGACGAGCCTGCTGATTCACCAAGGCTTTCACTCGGCAGCAACGAATTTATTCCTCTTATGATAAAAACCTTTGTTGCCGTTGTTCTGGGTTGCAGCTTACTGTTTTCAGTTCTTTACACAACAGTGCTTTATAAAAGCTATGATATTCCTCTTATGAATTCACTTTTCTCATGGGCTTCTTTCCTGCCGATGAATAAAGATGCTGAGGATGCATATAATGAAAATCAGGAGCCTGATTTCACAACAGAGCCCACATCAAACTTCGAGCGAACCTATGTAAGTGTGCCTGATTTCACACTTCACACCTACGACAGCATCAAGAGCAATGAAGTTTTCAACCGTAACTTCGTAATCAAATATAAGATGCAGGCAAGCAAGGAGCACGAAAAAGACACTGTTATTTCTCAGAGCCTCACAGTCGGTGAAAGTGTTCTCAGCGGCACAGAAATCACACTTGTTATCAGTGAAGGCTTTGCTCAGGTTGAGCTTCCCGACGTTATAGGAATGTCTTATCAGGCGGCCAAGGAAAAGCTTGAACATGCAGGCTTCGTTGTCAGAAAGGAAGTCACAGAAAACAACGGTGACGAAACACCTGATGAGGTTTATCTTATGAGTAAGGTTGCAGGTCTCGAGTTTGACGAGGAAACTGAAATTGTGTTGTCTGTCTGGGATGAAGTCAAGGAAACAACAACCGAAGAAACTACTACCAAAGAGACAACAACAAAGCCCACTACAACAAAACCGACAACCACTAAAGAAACCACAACAAAGAAAGAAACAACAACAAAAGCAACGACCACAGCGGCAGATTCTGAAGCCGAATAAAAAATCTTAACTTTTTTATTTAAAAGTATTGACTTTCTCAAGTGAATAGTATATAATTACAAAGCACTTGAGAAAGTGATATATCGCGGAGTGGAGCAACCCGGTAGCTCGTCGGGCTCATAACCCGGAGGTTGCAGGTTCAAATCCTGTCTCCGCAACCAGCTGAAA
>JAZNUW010000146.1:0-8103 GCA_045592465.1 Acutalibacteraceae bacterium
TCACGGTGATGCTGCCATATATGAAACTATGGTGCGTCTTTCACGTGGTAATGAAGCTCTTCTCAATCCTTTTGTCGATTCAAAGGGTAACTTCGGTAAGGCTTATTCAAGAGATATGCACTATGCTGCTGCAAGATATACCGAGGCCAAGCTTGAAGGCATCTGTAATGAGCTTTTCAGAGATATTGATAAGAACACAACAGACTTTGTTGACAACTATGACAGCACAATGAAGGAGCCTTCACTTCTTCCCGTTACATTCCCGTCAATTCTCGCTAATACTAACCTTGGCATCGCCGTTGGTATGGCCAGCAGTATCTGCTCATTCAATCTTAAGGAGCTGTGTGAAACCACAATTGAGCTTATAAAAAATAAAGAGCACGACTGTCTGACAACTATGCCAGCACCCGACTTTATCGGTGGCGGTCAGATTCTCTATGACAGAGATGCTATGGCTGAGGTTTACCGTACAGGTCGCGGCAACATAAAAGTCAGAGCCAAGTATGAATACGATAAGCAGTTTAACTGCATTGACATCAAGGAAATTCCTCCCACAACCACTGCTGAAGCAATTATCGATAAGATCATCGAGCGTGTTAAGGCAGGCACCATCAAGGAAATCACAGATATCCGTGACGAAACCGATAAGTCGGGTCTTAAGATAACAATTGATCTTAAGCGCGGTATAGACCCTGATAAGCTTATGACCAAGCTCTTCAGGCTTACTCCTCTTGAGGATTCCTTCTCCTGCAACTTCAATGTTCTTATCGACGGCTACCCGAGAGTGCTCGGCGTGCAGGATCTTCTCATTGAGTGGATCCGTTTCAGAGGCAAGTGCGTTTTCAGACGCGTTTCATTTGAGCTTAAAAAGGCTCAGGATAAGCTTCATCTTCTCAAGGGTCTTGAAAAAATCCTTCTCGATATAGATAAGGCAATTAAAATTGTTCGCGAAACCGAAGAGGAAAGTGAAGTAGTACCCAACCTTATGATAGGCTTCGGCATTGACGAAATTCAGGCAGAATATGTGGCTGAAATCAAGCTTCGCCACCTCAACAGAGAATATATTCTCAAGCGCCTGAAGGATATCGAAAATCTCGAGGCTTCCATTGAAGATATGAAGGACATTCTTTCCTCAAAGACCAGAGTACGCAAGATAATTATCGGCGAGCTTCAGGATGTAATCAAAAAGTACGCCAAGGAACGTCGCAGTGAAATTGTTATGGTTTCTGATACGGACTCTGCCGATGAGGCCGAAGAGATACCTGATTATGCAGTCAATCTCTTCTTCACAAAGGAAGGCTACTTCAAGAAAATCACACCGCTTTCACTGAGAATGGGTGGTGATCATAAGCTTAAAGACGGTGACGAGATAATCCAGAGCTTTGAAACAACAAACAACAACGATCTTCTGTTCTTCACTGATAAATGTCAGGTCTATAAAGCAAAGGTCAACGATTTTGCCGATTCAAAGGCAAGTGTGCTTGGTGAATATATTCCCTCAAAGCTTGAAATGGAAGAAGGGGAGAATGCAATCTTTATGGTTGTGACCAATGACTATAAGGGCTATATGTTTTTCCTGTTTGAAAACGGCAAGGCAGCTAAGGTTAATCTTAATTCCTACGCCACAAAAACTAACCGTAAGAAGCTTATCAAGGCTTACTGTGACAAATCACCCCTTGCAGGAATTGAATACCTCAGCGATGACGGTCAGCTTGTTATTGAAACAACGGGCGGCAGATGTCTGCTTCTTGACACAGCCATGGTTTCACCCAAGGCGATGAAGGATACACAGGGTGTTGCCTGCATAACACTCAAGAAGAATCAGAAGATATCTTCACTCAGATTCTTCACTGAGGGCGAGTTTGTCAAAGCATCGCGCTATAAGGCAAAAAATCTGCCATCTGCAGGTGCAGTTCTCAGCAATGAGGATGCCATGAAAAAGAACAACATAACCTTTGACGGTTTCGTTTAATATTTATTAATCAGAACAACTCTCAGATTTGAATAAGTCTGAGAGTTGTTTTTGCAATAATAAGTTTGTTTTGCACACCAATGTTGCAATTGTAACAGAATGTTCATAATTTCATAAACTTATAACTAAAAAATGGAGTATAATTTAGATTTGGATATACAGTTAAATGGCAAATTAACTGATGACTTTTCAGAGAATTGCTACAGTATTAGACAGACATTTTAGTTATCATAAGCCTTTTAATGCGTAAAAAATAAAAAAGGATGTGTATTTTTTGGAAAAAAGTCAGATTCTCACAGTGAGAAATCTTGCTGAATATTCAGTTGAAAAATTTGCTGATAAGGATTTCTGCCGTTTTATAAGAAACGGTGAAATAACTATCAAAAGCTATCAGCAGTTTTATAATGATGCTTTAAGTGTTTGCAGATACATTCGTTCAAAAACAACAAAAAGAATGAATATCGGTTTTATCGGCAAAACAAGCTATGAATATATTGCCTGCCTCACAGGCATGATCTTCAGCGGCAACACCGTTGTTCCATTTGCTCCGGATATAACTGTCGAAGAAGCTATCGAGCTTTTTGACGATGCTGATATCGAAATGCTTTTCTGTGAAGAAGAATTTGCAGATAAGGCTCATATGATTAAAAGCAACTTCGGCGGTCTCAGAGAAATCATTTCTCTTGGCGACTGGCAGTGGTTTGAAAACATTTATAAGGTTTATTCAGAGGATTCTGAATATGCTTCACTTTCACAGGTTGAGGTTGAGCCTGACAGATGTGCCCTCATTATTTACACATCAGGCACAACAGGCAAAAGAAAGGGTGTTATGCTCTCTCAGAATAACCTTGCAGCAAACTCAACCTATGATGCTTATGCTCTGGATAACGATGATGTCAGCTTTTCAATTCTTCCCATGCATCACGTTTTCTGCTATGCTTGTGACGTGCTGAAGACTCTTTATGACGGCGGTACTCTGTGCCTTAACGGTCAGCTTCAGAATTTATATAAGCATATGCTTATGTTTGAGCCCACAATTATGAGAATCGTACCTGCAATATGCAAGTCAATTCTCACCAAGATAAAAATTACTGAAAGACAGAATCCCACACTTACCAAAAGAGAGGCTGCTGAAAAGGTTGTCGGCAGAAACTTCAGACGTATGATAGCGGGAAGTGCCTTCTTAAGCGGTGCCATTATTGACGAGTTTGAGCAGTACGGCATCACAGCAAGACAAGGCTACGGCATGAGCGAATGCAGCCCCAGAATTACTACCTCAGACTTTTCAGATAAGCTCAAATATTCCAACGGAAGACTTACAGGCGTTGACGAAGTAAGAAGTGTCGATGGTGAAATTCAGGTTAAGGGTCCCAGCGTAATGCTCGGATATTATAAGAAGCCTGAAGAAACTCAAGCTGCCTTTACGCAGGACGGTTGGCTGCACACAGGCGACCTCGGCTATATTGAAGATGGCCATATCTTCCTTGTCGGCAGAAAGAAAAACCTGATTATTCTCTCCAATGGTGAAAACATCTCTCCCGAAGAAATTGAGAACAGATTTGCCGATGAGGGCATAATAAAAGAAATTGTTGTTTTAGCAGAAAACGACAAGCTTGTTGCTGAGATTTTCCCGGATGAAGTGCTTGCCGAGACATTAGGAATCACTGACATTGAAGGTGTAATTTCTGCTGTTATTGACAAAGTCAATATCGACTCACCGTCTGACAGACAGATCTATTCCTTCCGTCTTCGTGAAAAGCCCTTTGCCAGAACCTCAACAGGCAAAATCAAGAGAACCGAATTTTATTTTAAGGGTAACAATAACTGAGTTGCCCGAAGGAGGACCGGAAGTTATGGTTGAAAAATTTTTACCTACAGGTGAAAAAGTCCACGCTTATCCTATCACAAGCTCACAGAAGATGATGTATCTTATGTCGCTTAAGTACGGCTCAGGCTATCCCGTAAACAATATCGGCTACGGCTTTTATTGGAAGGGCGAACTTGACAAGGCTGTTATGAAGCAGGCTATCAAGGAAGCTATTGAGCGCTGCGACACAATGAGACTTCGTTTCATTATGGGCAAGAAGCTTCAGCTTCTTCAGTACGTATACTACAAGAGTGAGCTTGAAGTTGAAGATTGGGATTACAGCAATATGACAATCGACGAGGCTGAGGAAAAGATTCTCGCTTTTTCAAGAGAGAGCATTCCCATGTTTAACTGCGAGCTTCACAGAATTGCACTTGTTGATTTTGCAGACGGCTATCACGGCATCTTCATGAGAATTCAGCACCTTGCAATGGATGCTTATTCACTTAAGGTTTTTGTCAACGATATCATTGACATTTATATGCACAGAACTAGAGGCACAGCTTATCCCAAGCCCATGCGTCCCTACATACCCGTGCTTGAAGATGAACTTGCTTATGAAACATCACAGCAGCACGAAGACGACAAGAAGTACTGGTACAATTCTCTTGCTCTGACAACAGAGCCCATTTTTACCGACTTCATGCTTGACAACAGACTCAAACAGCAGCAGATTAAATATCCCGACAGACGTTTTGCTGACATTCATTCAGGTCTGCCCGATGCTTCAGGCGTTAAGTTCAGCATCAGCGCTGAAGACAGCAAGAAAATAATGGAGCTGTGCGAAAAGAACAACCTTTCGGTTTTCTCATATCTTTCAATGGGTATCCGCACTGCACTTTCATGCTTCAACGATAATCAGGAAGACGTTTCCTTCAAGATGATTATCAACAGACGCGGTACTATCGCTGAAAAGAAATCAGGCGGTATCCGCATCAACTTCCTTCCCATGAGAAGTATTGTCAAGCCCACCGAATCCTTTATTGATGCTGTCAGAGGCATTTCAGATGTTCAGAATGAAATGTATCAGCATTCAAGACTTGCTTTCCTTGAAACTCTTGCCGAAAGACATAAGTCAATGTCAAAGGAAGCTAAGTTTGACTCAACCTATGACAGCTTCGGTCTTTCATATCAGCCTATGATGAAAATGAAAGCCATTGATGATGAAATGGAAAAGACAGCACGTACTATCTGGTACAACAACGGTGCTATTATGATTCCTCTTTATGTAACTGTTGTTCACAGACAGAGTGACGGCGGATTCGATTTCATCTGCGAATACAGAACCGAACAGCAGGCAGAATATGACCTTAAGGTTCTTTGCTCAAAAATTGAAAAAGCTATGGTTCTCGGTGCCGAGAATCCTGAAATTAAAGTACAGGAAGTACTCGATAAAATTGCATTAACTGACGAAGAAAGGAACGGTAAACCCCAATGCAAACATTCGAAAAACTTATTGACATCCTTGCAAACTACGTGGAAGCTGACGAAATCAAGGCTGAAGACAATTTCAAGTCTGATCTCGGCATGAGTTCATTTGACACAATGTGCATGATAGGTGATATAAAGTCAGCTCTCGGCGTTGAGCTTAAAGCAACAGATTTTGTTAAGAATAAGTCTGTGGGCGAAATGGCTGCTTATATCGATTCAGTCAAGGCATAATCTTGTGAATAAATTAAAGGACAGTACCCGAAACGGGAACTGTCCTTTTTTGTCAATTGTGCAGGACTTCTCCGCAATCAATCAACCTTGCGGAAAAGCCACAAACGCATTAAGAGTCATAAAACTCTCAATAACCTTACCGCATTAATATTGTGGCTCATATAAGACTGAATAAACGAGGAAAAATCATCCTTTTAAACGTCTGACCATAATTTTTGCCGCTTTATAAATATCGCCGCAGCCAAGGGTAATGATTATGTCACCCTTTTTCGCATTTGCAAGCACGTGGTCACATACCTCATCAAAGGTGTTGAACCACATACTGCCCGGAATTTTTTCGGCTAAATCCTTTGTGTAAATACCGTAGGTATTCACTTCTCTTGAACCCATAATTTCTGTCATAACACATTTATCGGGAATCTGAAGCACACGCACAAAATCATCAAAAAGAATTGATGTTCTTGAATAGGTGAATGGCTGGAAAACTGCCCATACGGTGTTATAACCCATTTTCATAACTGCACTGAGAGTTACTTCAAGCTCACCGGGATGATGAGCATAGTCGTCTGCAATTGTTATGCCGTCAATTTCACCTAAGATTTCAAAACGTCTGCCTGCACCCTTGAATGCGCCTATGCCTTTTTCGCACTGCCGGGGTGTGCAGCCTGCGTTAATAGCGGCAGCAAAAGCAGCCAGTGAATTAAGAATGTTGTGTTCACCGGGGATTCCGAGCACAAGGTGAGCCAGCTTATTACCCGCACTCATAACATCAAACTCAGCAAATGCACCTCTGTTATAAGTGATGTTCTCGGGGTAATATGTACAGCTTTTATCTTTACCGAAGCTGATTTTGTTGGTTGTGATATCTTCAACAGTGCGAAGAGTGTTAGCATCGTCACCGTTGTAAATTACGGTTTTTGATGACATTTTGCAAAATTTATTGAAGGATGCCACGATATTATCAAGGTTTTTGAAATATTCAAGATGGTCTTCATCAACATTGAGGAGAATTGTCACATCGGGTGAAAGCTTGTGATAGTGATCCTTATATTCACAGGCCTCGCAAACAAAAATATCGCTCTTGCCGGCTCTGCCGTGGCTCTCAATCAAGGGGAGTCTGCCTCCGATAAGGCAGGTGGGGTCCTTCTCAGCTTCAATAAGAATCTGCGAAAGCATCGCTGTAACCGTTGTTTTGCCGTGAGTGCCGCAAACAGCAATACAGTCAGAATACATTCTTGTTATTGCACCGAATATTTCAGCTCTTTCAACGCAGGGTACACTGCCGTTTTTGGCAGCCACGAGCTCGGGGTTGTCTTTGAGAATTGCGTCAGTGTAAACGATAAGCTCAGCGCCTTCAAGGTTTTCAGGCTTCTGACCTAAAATAACCTTCATCCCCAGCTCACGAAGCTTGGTTATGTTGTCGCCGTCATTGTTGTCAGAGCCGCTGATATTATAGCCCCATGAGTGCAGAATTTCAGCTATGGGGCACATGCCTGAGCCGCCGATGCCGATAAAATGTATATTTTTAATTTCCTTTAAAAGGCTGTCTATATTCATTCCATATAACTCCTTATAAATATTCTACCCTTTATTATATTGCAATTGATAAAAATAGTAAACACTTTAAGACAAATTAACATGAAAATTTTTTCGGCATAGAATGGAATATAACATATAAGCAGGTGAGGATATGGATAGTTTTATCATAATCGGCGGAGATAAGCGTCAGAGAGTTCTCGGGCAAACTCTTGAAGAAAGCGGCAAAAAAGTCTTTTACATGGCAAATTCAGAAAATTTAGACAATATAGATGATTATACACATATAATTCTGCCTGTTCCTGTAACGCGTGACGGTATTAATATTTATTCTGATGATAAAAATTTCAAATTAAGCCTTGAAATGCTCACAGATAAAATCACTTCAGCGCAAAAGGTTTTTGGCGGCGGAATACCGTCTGTAATTGCAGCTGCCTTGAAGAATAAGGGTGTTACATGCGCAGATTTTCTTAAGAATGAACGCTTCCTCGTTGATAATGCCTTGCTCACTTCACAGGGTGCACTGAGGCTTCTTCTTACAAGCACCGAAAAATATATACCGCTCAGCAGAATTCTTATCATCGGCTTCGGCAGAGTCGCTGCAGCACTTGCTGCCGTGCTCAAAGCTCTTAATGCAGAAATTTACATAGCTGCACGAAATCCTTTTCAGCTTGAAAGCGCCTCGTGTCTTGGCTATCAAACAGTAAATCTCGCAAATTTAACTCAGGTTATAGCTGACTTTGATTTCATTTTCGGCACTGTGCCGCACACTGTTCTCAAAGGTGAAATCGTTACTGCAATTAAAGATGACAGCATCTATTTTGAGCTTGCCTCTAAGCCGTTTACCGCGTGTGAAGATGACTTCCGCACCTGTGGCAAAAGATATGTAGACGGTGGTGCTTTGCCGGGAAAATATCTCAGTGAAGCTTCAGGCAGACTGATTGCTGAATATATCAACTCAGGGAGTGATTAAATTGAAAAAAATAACAGCAGGCTTTGCACTTACAGGCTCATTCTGCACATTTGAACGGGCACTGAAACAAATAGAAAACCTTGTCAATAAAGA
>JAZNUW010000147.1:0-5131 GCA_045592465.1 Acutalibacteraceae bacterium
TACGGCTTCAGTGTTATTTTATTCGCACAAAACTGTCCGAAGGACAATAACACTCGGCGTCAGCCGAATATAACTGTGAAGCAATAAAACTCGCCGTAAGGCGAATAAAACTGCGGAGTGTCCTTACGAACACTCCGCTAAGCTCGCAGGATTTTTCTTGTTTTTAACCATAGGTCTTTTTAACATAAGCATTGTCTATTCTGTCAGCAAGCCTTTCCTGACAAAACCGTCTTCTTTCCCACCAGAGCAGCTCAGCGCTTTTTCTTATGAGTCCCGGCTCGGCCTGTCTTAGAGCTGCAATGTCTATGCCGTACCCGTAAAACAGTGCGAAATAAGAAGGCAGCTTCTCAAGGAAATTCTCATAATTCTTTTTATTTTTTCCCGACCAGGCTGTTTCGCAAAATGCAGCTAATCTGGGATAAGTGCGATAGCCTGCCTTCTGCATTGTGGGCACGAATTCTGTCCACAGACAAGCCTCAACACCTCTGAGAAGGTGTTTGCTTTCTTCTTTTATGCCCTCATATGAAGGCTCATATTCATAGGTTTTTCTAAGGCTTGTGACAGCATAGGGCTGATCGAGATAATAAGCTCTGCTGTGTGATATAACAAAGGCTCTGCCTGAATTGATTTCATTCACAACCTCAGCCTCGCTCATATCACCGTTCCATAACTGCCAGTGAATATCCTTGCTGACCATATGCTCTTTGATGCTGTCGTTCCACATAAGGGCTTCTATGCCCTTTGATTTAAGATAAGAAGCTATTCTGTCAAGATAATATGTGTGAAGTTCTCTTTCATCACTGAGCCCCTCTTCTTTCATTCTTTTCTGACAGTGAGGGCAGAGCTTCCACCTTGTTGTCGGCACCTCGTCACCGCCTAAATGGAATATTCCGTCGGTGAAGGTTTCAGCAAGCTCATCAAAAACAGCTTTCATAAATTCGAAGGTACTTTCCTTGCCCGGACACAGCACATCGTGCTTCACTCCCCAACCGGTTGCAACCGTCAGATCCCTGTCAAAGCAGGAAAGCCCGGGATAAGCGGCAATCATAGCCACAGTGTGACCCGGCGTGTCAATTTCGGGAATAACCTTTATGCAAAGATTATGGGCGTACTCCACAATTTCTTTCATATCCTCAACTGTATAGTAGCCCTCGTGCTTGCGCTTATTGAAAGTTGTGTGGCTTCTGTATGAGCCGATTTCCGTCAGCAGAAGCTCAGACAAAACCTGTGCCCTGAAGCCCTGGTCATCACTCAGATGCCAATGAAAGGTGTTAAGCTTGTGAAGAGCCATCATTTCAAGAAAAACAAAAACTGCTTCTTTAGTGAAAAAATATCTTGCGCAGTCAAGCATAAAGCCTCTGTATGAAAACTCGGGAGTATCCTTTATATAAATTTCAGGCAAGGTGAGCTCACCCTGAAAAAGAAGCTGGCGAAGACTCTGCACACCGTAAAAAACACCTGACTCATCACTGCCGATGATTTCAATAAGGTTTTCTTTCACGGTGAGAGTGTAGCTTTCTGCCCTTTTGATGTCACTGTCAATTTTCAGCACTATGTTCTCTTTGCCGCCGCCGAAAATTTCAAGAGAAAAGGCATCACTAAGAAACTTTTTAAGGCAGGAAGATGCTTTTTGGCAGTCGTTTGCGCTTTCGATATTGCAAAGCCTTGTGAGAGTAAAAGCAGCGCTGTTGCCTGTTTTCATTTCCAAGGGCTCGGGTATTATGCTGTAGGTCATTTTTTCACCTCCGCAGGCTCAATTTCATTTATTATACAATATCGCCTTCAGATTTACAAGCAAAAAAATGCTTGGGAGACACTTTGCGTCGCCCAAGCGGTCAATCTTAATACATAGTTTTTGAAAGTATGAAGCAGGTCCACAGTGCAATAACGAAGAAGCCTTCTGCAGGAATTGCAAGCTTTGTGTAGGGGCATTTCCAGCCCTTGTCAACAAAGAGGAAAATTGTTCTTGTCACGAAAACCGTTGTTGCAAAGAAAAGACCTCCCACAAGTGAATGTACGGGTGTTTTTGTTGCATAGGTGAGATAGAGAAGAAATGCACCGAGTGCAAATGAAATGCCGCCGTAGTATACACGGATTTCAGTTTTGCCTGCATTATCAACAGGTTTGACAGAGAAGCTTTCTGCGTTTTTGATGGGGCTTGTGATAAACACAATTGCCATGCCGAAGAAGTAGCCCACAAGGCAAATCACAGCAACGGCTGCGGGAATGTTTGACATAAGAATCTCTTTCATTGTTTTGTCTCCTTTGTTTTTTTATTATTCTATCATAAAATCATCACAGAGTAAAGTCTTTTTATAACCTGCTTGTTGTGCGGATTGTTTTTTCATTTGCAAGAAAGACACCTGCACACAGTGTCATAAGCACAAAAGCAGTTATCTTAAAGGTGGTTGCCGATGCCACAAAGCCGTAAATGAGCTGAACACCGAAGCCTATTGCATATGCACCGCCCATATGGTACCCGGTTATATCTGCGCTGTATGTTTTGCCGAAGCGCGCCGGCACCGCATGCAGTACACTCGGGAAAACAGGGCCGAAGCCCACACCGATAAGAAGAAGTCCTGCAAGGGAAGCACTGCCTATGGGCAAGGCCAGAATTATAATGCCGATAAAAGCTACTGCTATTCCGCAGCGGATAAGCTGATTGTCTGACAGTTTCATTGAAACAAAGCCTGAAATCATACGGCCAAGCATTATGCCTCCGTAATAAAGTGACACCCACATTGCAGCCGTATCAGGTGAAAGTGCAAGGGTATTGACAATATATGTTGCACCCCAAGTGCCCAGAAGAAATTCCATAGAGCAATAAAGACCCAGTGATAAAATTCCCGTGAGCACACCTTTGATTTTCAGTATATCAATAAGGCGCTTATCACCCTTTTCTTCTGTGCCTTCCTCACCCGATGTTTCGAGACCCTTCCACTTCGGCAGGGTACATAAAACAACCAGTGCAATTATCAGCTGCAGCAGAGCCACAACTCTGTAGCCGTTTCGCCAGGCACCTGTTTCGCCTGTGAGAAAGTTTGACATAATCATAGGGCTGACCGTTACGCCTATGCCCCAGAAGCAGTGAAGCCAGTTCATATGCTGCGCCTTATAGTGCAGAGAAACGAAGTTGTTAAGGCCCGTGTCAATTGCGCCTGCACCATAGCCGAGAATAACGGAAAACAGCATCATCACCACAAGGTTTGGCGATATACTCATACCTAAAAGACCGATTGCCGTAACAAGAATCGATACAAATGTCACCTTTGAGGTTCCGTATTTTCTTATGAGCTTGCCCGAAACAAAGCTGACACCGCCGGTGCATATACCTGTTATTATACTATAGAACGAAGCGAAGCTTTCAGCCACACCGAATTCCGTATGCACCACAGGCCATGACACACCGAAAAGGCTGTCAGGCAGACCCAGAGAGATGAAAACTATATAAATTACCGCAAGAATTAAAATCATCCTGACTCTCCTTTTTACTTTAAGCTTAGCCTATAGTAGCAAAGAACACATTCAAAGTCAACAACAATAAACGCAATTTTTCTTTATATCAGGGACAGATGAAAATTTCACGGAAAAATCATATCCCATAAGTATAAATGCCCTGCATTTTTTATATTGAATTTTATGGCGCGGATATGATATAATTTATCAACAAATAAGAAAGAGGCGGTAATATGAAGAAAAAAATATCGGTTATAGGCCTTGGCAACAGAGGCACGGAATATATGGGCTTTCTCAAAGCCTTTCACTCGTCAAAGGTTGAAATTCATGCTCTTTGCGATATCCGACAGCAGGCCCTTGACGACATTGCCCCACAATTTTCCATACCAAAAGAAAGGCAGTTTATTTCACCTGAAGACTTTTTCGCAAAGGGTGTTATTTCCGATGCGCTGATTATTTCAACACAAGATGCCAGCCATTATGAAATCACAAAGCAGGCTATACTCACAGGCTATAAGCTCATCCTGCTTGAAAAGCCTGTCAGCGGCAACAAAGAGGAATATACAGAGCTTCGCGACCTTGCCGGTGAAAACAACGCACTTATCATCGTCTGCCATGTGCTTCGCTATTCTAACTATTACAGCAAAATCAAAGAAATCATTTCAAGCGGTCAGATAGGTGACATAGTTACAATCAATCACACAGAAAACGTGGGCTACTTTCACTTTGCCCACAGCTTTGTCAGAGGCAACTGGCGCGACGAATTCACTTCAACTCCCTCTATTCTGGCAAAATGCTGTCACGACCTTGACCTTATCGCCTGGTTTATAGATTCGCCCTGTGTGAGTGTAAGCTCTGTGGGCTCACTCAGCTTTTTCAGAAAAGAAAACGCACCTGAGGGAGCAACGCCTACCTGTATGGGCGGCTGCAAGGCAAAAAAGAATTGCCCCTATGACGCTGAAAGCCTTTACATAACAGACCCGTTCTACAAGGCAAAATTCATAAAATATATGGGCCGTACTCTTACCGGCAAATTAAAAAACAGCAAAAGTGACATCAGAAATGCTGTGAGAAACGGCGATTACGGCAGATGTGTTTTCATGTGCGACAACAATGTGTGTGACAATCAGCTTGTTACCATGACCTTTAAAAACGGGGCATCAGCCGTTCTTAATATGAACGGATTTTCTGATAAAATGTTCAGAGAATGTCATATTGTGGGCACTAAGGGCGAGCTTGTCGGCTACGGGACAAAGCTTAAAATGAATATTTTCGGCGGCAAGTCAAAAACGGTTCATACCTTCAGCCCCAATGTCGGCGGCCATGTGGAGGGTGATATCAGACTTGTTTCCGGCTTTGTGAAAATACTCTGCGGCGAAACAACAGACCTGACCGACATCACTACCATTGATGCGACCGTTATCAGCCACGATATTGCTCTCGCCGCTGAAGAATCAAGAAAAAACGGCGGAACAACGGTTGTACTGTAAAAAAGCAAATACATGATAAAAAACAACGGAGCTTTTGTAAAGGCTCCGTTATTTCTCTCTTTGGTGGAGACGGCGGTGACCGAAGCTCCCGCTTCGGCCGTTGCTTCGCAACCTCTCGCATTTTTTTGTCCCTTTTGCTGTCGCAAAAGATGGACGGTTGCGGTTTCGATTACCGCTATAAAAAA
>JAZNUW010000148.1:0-35987 GCA_045592465.1 Acutalibacteraceae bacterium
TGCCGCTACCAATTTTCAAAAGATAAAGAGTGCAGGATAACGTGTCCTCCTCTTTCACATATATGGCCCGATGGTCAAGCGGTTAAGACATCGCCCTTTCACGGCGGGAACACGGGTTCGATTCCCGTTCGGGTCACCAAAAGAAATCCAAGTCAGTTGACTTGGATTTTTCTTTTATCTGTGCAAGAGGGAAGCTGCGGCGGCTCCATGACCGAACTGCGTTCGGTCCGCCTGCTGCGCAGGCGTAAATCGCTGCGCGATTTAATGGAGCCGCCTCACCGCAGACTACCCTTCATATACTATCTCTGCCAATTGCCCCCATAAAACAATTCTGTATTTAAAAAAGCCACCCGAAGGTGGCTTTTAATTATTTATTTTCGTCGATATACTCAACAAGATCGCCTACAGTTACAAGCTTCATAAGCTCTCTGTCAGGGATTTCAATGCCGAAGTGGTCTTCAACTTCACAGATGAGGCCGAAAATTTCGAATGAATTCATAACCATATCGGTTGTGAAAACTGTGCTTTCAGTGAACTCAGGAACAGGATTGCCTGTGTAATCCTCAAAAATCTTTTTGAGCTGATCAATTGTACTCATAGTTAAATTTCCTTTCTGATTTAAGATATAGTAGTTGATTCTCTTTTATTTTTTCTTTTTTCTGCTTTCAGAAAAACGTTTGTTATAGATTTCCTCTGTTGCCAGAGCAATCTTAGTAACCTTTACATTCTTATCCTCGGGGAAGATATACCATGTGTCATCATAGGTGTTGAGGTTGATGCAGTCACGGTTCCAGCCGAAACGGTATTTATATTCCACATGGCAGGCATACTGCTGAATTGCGGGGATATCCATGCTGAATTTTTCACCGTCGTACTCGCGGATACCTTCAAGCTTGAAGCCGTCATAATCATGAACGAGATGACCTTCGCCCATATAAATGAAGCCCTTTGAGTTGGGAAGATCGTTGACCTTGACATCGCATTCGGTGCGATATGTTCCGGCATAAACTTCCTTCTTGACTTCTTCGCGCTCCCATCTGTACCAGTCTGAGGGGAATTTGAATTCGGTTGTACCCTGGTCAGCTACCAGCTCACCGTATTCGTTAAGAGTCCAGCTCTTATTACATTCGCCGCAGAAAAGCTGTGCGCCCTTTGAAGACATCTTTGTTTCGCAGCCGCAGGCGGGACATTTATAAAGAACGTTGTCAAGACCTTCTGCACGGGTCTTTTTCTTAACCTTTACTCTGTTTTCGCTCTGCCATCTCCAGTCGTCATTCCAGAGAGCTTCTTTTATCTTTGCATTGATTTCATCAACAGTTGCTGCCTTGACCTCATCTGCTGTCATAAGCTGCTTGTGAACTGCCTCAGTTCTGAGGAACCAACGGAATGACTTCATATTCCAGTAGGGATTGTAAATGTGGTTACCCTTCATTGTGATAGTAACAACGGGTACACCAAGGAACTTGATAAGCTGTCCTACTGATTCGGGAATAACCTCTGTGATGCCGCACAGTGAGTAACGTGCCTCTGCATAAAGGCCGTACATCTCGCCGTTCTTTATAACCTTACGGCCGATGCGGATAAGGCTGAGGTCTGTTGTGAACTTTCTTGTGGGAATGATGCCGATTCTTCTTGAAACCCATTCTCTGCCGATGAAGTCATCAACTGCACCGGGGAAGTGACCTCTGTGAGGCTTGATAAGTGAGCTCATAATATAGAAATCGTAGAAGGAGTTGTGATTGCAAAGAAGAACATAGGGAGGCTTTACGCCCTTCATATCAATTTTTTCAACCTTTACGCGGTGGAGCCACTGTCTTAATGTTGTGCCTATCCATATTATCCAGACAAGGTACCATTTCTGTCCTTTAGGCTCCTGTGTCATATCAAATTTTTCTTTTGCCGGCGGACCCTGCCAGATACGGTTGCCGATTTTCTTATACTTCATAAATCGATAAACCCCCAATTATATTTTCAATTAAAAGCATTATACCAAAATACAAGCTTTTTTGCAACTATAAATAGTGCCTTGAAAGCAAAAACGGCAGTTTAAACAAAATTAAAGGCTAACTTTCGGATATTTTTCAATAAAAGAGGAAGACAGGTGAAATCTATGTTAACAAAAGGAAAACAGAATGATAATAAATAAAAAGAAAAGACTCTGCTTTGGGTTAAGCAGAGTCGAAAAATTATAAATTATGCAACGCTTCCTGCAAAGAAAGAAGAGAAAATAAGCAGAATCTGCTGAAGGAATGCGAGAAGGCTGTCCCAGATTGTTTTAAGACCCACCATTGCATCGTCACCGATGATATCCTCAACAATTTCTTCACCGTCATAGGGCTCTTCAGTGAAGGTTGCGATGAATGTCAGCTCATAAACGGGTGCGCCGTCGGGAATTACGGGAAGGCTTGAATAAATCTTGTTATAAACCTTGTTATTGCATTCCCAGCCGCCGAATTCCTTTTTCATTCCGTTTGAAATCTGAGTTCTGATAACGGGGGCCTGTGAGTTATAGTCTTCATCATAATCAACCTGAATGGTTTTTACGGTTTCGCCTTCAACAACAAAGTTTATTGTTATGGGCTTTTCACCTTCTGCAGAAGCAACGCATGCAAGAGAGAAAATCATCATAGCAGCGAGCAAGAGTGAAATTATTTTTTTCATTTTTTTATCCTCCTGGAAAAATATTTACTACATAATTTTAAAGCATAACATAAGGTTTGTCAATATTACAAAGGCATTTTAATCCATAATTTAAAAATAAAAACACAAATATTTTTTCAAGATGAAAACTGTGTGAAAAAATGAAAAACTCACTGTAAACACAATATGATATGCTTGTTGAAGCAAAGAAAAAACCGGCACATGAAGTCTGTGCCGGTGATCTTTCATTTAAATTTTAGAAACCAAAGATTTCTGCAAAGTAAGCAAAGATAAGGTTGAATCTTTCGAAAATTGATTCGATGAAGTTCCAGAATGTCTGGCGACCTGCGATATCCTTCTCATTGAAAACTGCTGTGTAGATAATTGTCTTTGATGTTTCGTCTTCTGCTAAGTAGGGAGTGTTCAGAGTTTCCTTCTGGAAAAGAGCGTCACTCAGAGCATTGCCGTTTGCATCAGTTTCCTGCCAGCCTGCAAAGGTGTATCTTGTTGTTTCTGTATCTGCTTTTGTGGGATTCTCAGGAGCATAGGGAGTGAGAATTTCACCGCTTGTTACTGAAACTTCCTTAAGAAGCTTGCCGTCAACAATAAACTTAACTATGATAGGAGCCTGTGTTGAAGGATTGTCAACTGCAAAAGCTGCTACTGAACACATTGAGAAGATAGCAATTACAGCAAGAAGAACTGCTAATGTTTTTTTCATTGGAATTTCCTCCGTTTCGGTTTGTATTATTGTCCGATAAGGACATTTATGTATTCTAATTATAAAACATAATTAAGAGTTTGTCAATAATTTATTTTAATCCCTGACTGAAAAGACACAGCCGCAGTAATCCTGCCTGTAAAGACCGTGCTGCTTTGAAAGCTCAATTGAGCGCTTATAGCCGTTTTTTTTCTTGAAATCAGAGGGAAGATGCTTCACTGCGTAAAGCTCTGCAAGCTCCTCACCGATTTCGTTGATTTTATCGGCGCGCTTTAGCGGACTTATGGAAAGAGTTGTTGTGAAATAATCAAAGCCCATTTCCTTTGCCAGCCTTGCAGTGCTTTCAAGGCGCAGACGGTAACAAAGGAAGCATCTTTCGCCGCCTTCTCTTTCTTTTTCATAGCCCTTGATGCAGCTGTAAAATTCCTGAGGATCAAAGCTGCCTTCAAGGAAGGTGACCTCATTTCTGAATTTCATTTCACTGACAAGGCGCTTTGCTTCGGCAGTACGCTGGGCATATTCGCCTTCGGGGTGAATGTTCGGATTATAATAATAAAGAGTTATCCTGAAATATTCCGAGAGGTACTCGAGGCAGTAGCTGCTGCAGGGAGCACAGCAGGCGTGAAGAAGAAGTGTCGGCACCTCACCCTCAGGGATATTCTCTATTAACTTGTCAAGCTCTTTCTGATAGTTGCGCATAATTTCACCTTTTAATTCAGCGGGAAGAGCTTCGCACCTTTTCCGCATCAGACACGGATATAATCGGAGTGAAGCGACCCGAAATTCTGCATTTTGCATTTAAAAAGCTGCCGCCTCAGCGACAGCTTTTAAACATTAGTCGTTATTTTCGTCTTCTATCTTTTTGATTACATCCTGAGGAATTGCTTCACCGTGCTTAACGAACATAAGCAGGATAATTGCAAATGCGAACATTACCGGGCTGTAATAGAACAGGGACATGTATGTGCCTGCAAACATTCTGATAAAGCCGTAAACGATGGGAGACGCAATCTGAGCTGAGAAGGTAGCTGTGTAATAGTAGCCTGTGAATGTGCCGACCTTTTCAATACCGCCGATTTCGAGTACAAGGGGAAGAGTGTTAACAGTGATGAACATGTTAGCAGCACCGCCGAGAATGAGAACGGGATAAATGAGTACGCGAAGAATTGCAGTAACATCATCAACTGTGCCCACAATTGCCTCAAGAGCAACCTCAAATGAGTCTGTGTCTGTTGAGAGGATTTCGTTTGAAACCTTGATAATGTCATCATAGATGCCCTCGCCGAGAGTTTCTGTAAGGCTTGCATCATAAACTTCATAATATGCCTGTGTGCCTTCAAGGGCGTTGCCGCTCTTATAAGCAAGATAGCCTTCGATTGAAAGAACCTCTTTTTCGTCAAGGGTCTTGTTTTCAAGCTGAGCCTGTGTGCTCAGGTCTGCATTGTATTTATTGATGTTTTCATCAATTGCGATATATGCATTGTTAACTGAAATGTAATCGTTGATTGAAAGATCCTTTGCTCCGAGCATACCTACGAAAACGCCGAAGAAAACGATAAATGCTACAAGGAACACTGCAAGACCTGCAATAATTGTCTTCTTTCTGCCGACCTTTGTGCCCATCTTACCTGCAGGGATAGCTGCAACACCTGAGCAGACTGCGAAGATAAGCATGATGAAGGTTGCTTCGGAAGTGATCATGTGAAGAATTTCCTGAGCAAAGAGTGAGAAGAAGGTTGTAATTGCATTTGATGCACAGAAAAGGAAGAAGAGAGTACCGAGCATAAACACAAGACTCTTTCTTTCGCCCTTTGAAAGCTTGATAGCCTTAAGCTCAGCCTTCTTCTGCTTTGCAGCTTCCTTCTGAGCCTTCTTGAGGGCCTTCTGGTCTGCATACTGGTTTGCGTCGCCCTTGATGCGGATGCTGGTGTCTTCTTCCTTAACGAAGAAGAGAAGTACGAGCATGCCGATAATCATAACAAGTGAGCCTACCATGAAAACATAGGGGAAGGATACAGTTTCGTCAGCCTTGATTTCAGCCTTGCTGTAACCTGCAAAGAGTGTGCACAGTGCAATACCGATTGTGCCGGCAACCATACCTACAGCTGAGCCGATACCGCCCATAAGGTTGATAATTGCGTTACCCTCACTGCGAAGCTCGGGAGGAGTAAGGTCGGGCATAAGTGCAACAACGGGAGCTCTCCAGAGTGACATTGAGAAAACAAAGAGGATAACAACCAGCATTGTCAGAGGAAGCTGTGCTGCACCGCTTGTGTTGAGAGCAACGATGGGGATAAGTGTAAACAGAACTGCTGAAATGGGAGCGCATGAAACAATAAAGGGACGGCGCTTACCGAGCTTTGAATGGCAGTTGTCTGAAAGCTTGCCGAAAGTGGGCTGGAAGATAACACCGAAAATGTTATCGAAGGTCATAATGATACCGATGAAAAGGGGTACCAGTGAGAAACCGCCTGAAGCGGAAATTGTGCTCTGACCCTGTGCCTCTGCAAATTCACCGATCCAGGGGATAAGGCTTGCCAGCTTGGCACTGAGAGCTGTAACAAAGTCACTTTCTGTAAGAATCTTGTTAAGAATTTTTGTAATATAGGGGTCATAAACGGCCCACGCGATTGATGTTGCCAGGAAACCAAAACCTGTGAGTATGGTCTTTGGCACGTTCAGCTTCTGAGCATTCTGTTGCTTTGCCATGTCAAAAGCTCCTTTCTTTTGAAAAAATCGCTGATATTCAGCAAATTATATTATAGCTTCAAAGATTTACAAATGCAACCTGAAAAAAACAAATTCGTCAAAGTGTACATTTAAATATGTTTAAATTATGCAATAAGACTAACAGATATATTCCTCTTTTTTGTTGACGATGAAAAATCTTTGTGATAAAATCTAAAGGTATATAAATAATGTAAAGGAGAAGTTATTATGAAATTTCTTAAAAAAACACTCACTCCCGTTATAGCAATACTTCTTGTGTTTGCAATGACCTTTTCAGCCTTCGCTTCTGTAGGCACTCAGGTCAAGGCCCGTGAGCTTTTTGTTGCAAGCAAGGCAGAGCGCGTGGTTTTTGATGCTCTGGATGTTGTTATTGACCGCCTTGTCAAAGCTATTGCAAGCATTATCCCCACACCTAAATATTGGTTTGACAAAGAGGATGTTCCCGGCTTTATGGAAGGCACAACAGAATTCCTCGACAAATCACAGGCAGGCACCACCTGGTCACTGGGCTACGATTCAAGAAGCCTTCTGCCTGAAAACAAAGAGGATGTGGTGGGCAAATATTATGTCGGCGGCACAATCGGCTTTGACGGCAAGCTGGCAACAGGCGTTGAAGATGACCTTCTTGTCAGAACAGTTGCTCTTAACGATTCAACCGGCAGAGGCACAGCAGTTTTCGCAGTGCTTGACTCCTACGGCCTTTCACTCACAGATGTTCGTGAAATCAGAACACGTCTTGCTGACTGGGCAAAGGAAAACAACATCAATTCAATCACCGTTTCAGTGCTTCATCAGCACAGTGCAGTTGACACCTTCGGCATGAACGGCGACATTTTCCGTATGGTATTCCTCAACCCTGCAAGAACATTCTTCGGCCTTGAAACAGAAAACGGCAAGAGCGATGAATATATGGAAAACCTTTTCAACACAACAGTTGCTTCCATCAAGGCAGCATTCTCAGATATGACTGAGGGTGACCTTTTCTACGGCACAGCAGATGCAGTGAAATATATTTATGATAAGCGTCAGCCCTATGTTAACGACCCCAACTTCAACCGCTTCCGTTTTGTTCCTGCTGACGGCTCAGAGGAAACCTGGATTGTAACCTCACAGATTCACTGTGTAGGTAACGGTGCATCAGGCACTCTCGTAACAGGCGACTATCCCTATTATGCAGAGCAGGAAATCAACAGCCACGGCGCAAACGTACTCTTTATTATGGGTGCAGAGCAGTGCAACACTCAGGAAAAGGATGAGACAACCGTTATTGACTACACACGCAACGAGGTCGGAATCGAAAACACTGTCGGCTACGGCAAATCAATTGCAAGAGATTTAATTGCAATCACTGAGGAAACTGAGGTTACACCTCTTCTCAACATTAAGTATAAGGAAATTTATCTGCCTCTTGACAATGCAATTCTTCTTCTTGCAGGCAAAGCAGGTCTGTTTGAGAATATCGTAAGAATCCAGAAAACAGACTACTTCATTCTCACAGAAGTGGGCTATATGGAAATGGGCGATGACCTTGCCTTTGCTATTGTACCGGGCGAGCTTGCACCTGAGCTTGCATACGGCGGCTGCCTGAGTGCAGAATTCTCATGGTCAGGCGAAGACTGGCAGTACCCCTCAATGCAGGATATCGTAACTGCTGCAGGCAAAGACAGAACTCTTCACGTTATCGGTCTTGCAAACGACCAGATAGGCTACATCGTTCCCGACAACGACTATATGTCAATGATTCACGAAGACAGCAGCAGCATCGAGTTCGTTTCACTGGGCAAGACAACTGCTTCAAAGCTTGTTGAATCTTTTGCAGACCTTGTAGGCTGATTATCTTACAGGTTATAAAACTAAGGAGACAAAACAATGATTAATAAAAGCATCGATAAACTTGTGAATTACGGTCTTGAAACAGGACTTATTTCAAAGGCAGATGAAATTTATACAAGAAACCGCATACTTGAAATTCTGCGCATTGACGAATATAAGGCTCCTGAGGGCAAGTGCGAATGTGAAAGCCTTGAAGAAACCCTTGCAGAGCTTCTTGGATACGCAGTAGAAAAGGGTATCATTGACGATAACATCACTGACAGAGATTTATTCGACACAAAGCTTATGAGTGCACTTGTGCCAAGACCCGGCGAAGTGATAAACAAGTTCTATTCAATTTATAAGACTTCTCCGGAGGCTGCAACTGAATATTATTACAAGCTCAGCAGAGACACAGATTACATAAGACGTTACCGTATAGCAAAGGATCTTAAATGGACAACGGACACAGATTACGGTGTGATTGATATCACCGTCAATCTTTCCAAGCCCGAAAAGGACCCCAAGGCAATTGAGGCTGCAAAGAATGCACCTGCCAGTGCATATCCCAAATGTATGCTCTGCATGGAAAACGAGGGCTATGCAGGCAGAGGTAACCACCCCGCAAGACAGAATCACAGAATTATTCCCATTCAGATTGACGGCGGCAAGTGGGGCTTCCAGTATTCACCCTATGTTTACTATAACGAGCACTGCATTGTTTTCAATTCACAGCATACACCTATGGTTATAGATAAGGGCGCTTTCAGAAAGCTCTTTGACTTTGTCAAGCTCTTCCCGCACTATTTTGTGGGCTCAAATGCTGACCTTCCCATTGTCGGCGGCTCAATTCTCTCACACGAGCATTTCCAGGGCGGCAACTATGAATTTGCAATGGCAAAGGCAGAATGTGAAGAATTTTTCAGTGTTGAAGGCTTTGAAGATGTGAGTGTTGGCATAGTCAAGTGGCCCATGTCAGTTATCAGACTCAGCGGCACAGACACTGAAAAGCTGGTTGACCTCGGTGACAGAATTCTCACAAAGTGGAGAGCCTACACTGATGAAGACGCATTTATCTTTGCAGAAACTGAGGGTACACCCCACAACACCATAACACCTATTGCAAGAAAACGCGGCGATAAATATGAGCTTGATCTCGTGCTTCGCAACAACATAAGAACAAAAGAGCATCCCGACGGTGTTTATCATCCCCATCAGGAGCTTCACAACATCAAGAAGGAAAACATCGGTCTTATTGAGGTTATGGGTCTTGCAGTGCTTCCCTCAAGACTTAAGACAGAGCTGAAAATGGTTTGTGACTGCCTTGTTGACGGCACTGACCTGACAGAAAACGAAGCCACTGCCAAGCATGCAGAGTGGGTGGCATCCTTCAAGGATAATTACACCTTCACTAAGGAAAATGCCGATGCAATTGTCAAAGCAGAAACAGGCAAGGTCTTCCTTAAGTGCCTTGAACACGCAGGTGTTTATAAGCGCGATGAAAAGGGTATGGCAGCATTCAGAAGGTTTATAGCCACAATTTAAAAGGCAAATTAAAAGAGGTACCACGAAGGTACCTCTTAATTTTTTATGCTTATCAGAGACTGTTAATCATGCTCAGATGCTCAACATAAAGTGTTTTGACATCGTTGGGCTTTGTCATACCGCCCTGAAGTGACATGTGGTCGCCGTCATAAACGGGCATAACATTCCACACGCCGGGGTTTACGCTTCCCTCTTTATAATCTGTCCAGGGTGCGCTTGAGGGAGCTTTGGCAGAAACGGTGTTGACAAGGCCGTCGTTTTCAAGCCAGGTTTCATCAATAACATAACCGCCCTTTGTCACACCTGTGTATGCGCCCATTGCAGCAGAGGATGAAACGAAAAGGGATTCCATTTTGCTTGTTACAGGAGCATAAGTGCCGTCAGCCTGCTTTTCTGTTGCAGAGCAGGGAATAGCAAAATAATAGGTGTTTTCATATGTGATGATAGTTTTGTTAAGCTCAAGGGCATTATCTATATACATATCATATGAAGCATAGTCGCTTGCAATTCTGCCGTCTTTTTCACCGCCTGTGAAGGTTGAGAAAAGGTTGTTGAAGATTTTGCCGAAGGCCTCTTCAATGGCACTTTTTTCTTCGGGAGTCTCCTCAGGCTTTTCCTCGTGCTCATCCACATTATATGTTGAGGTACCGTTGCTGGGTGCTGCAAGAGCAGTTACCGAATAAATCCAGTCGCCTTTGCCGCCCTTGAAATAGTCTGAGAGCTCACCGGCAGGTGTGGCTGCAATTTCTTCAGCGTTTCCCTTTTCCATTATGCTTGCAAAGAGTCTGACTGTTGCACCGCCAAAGGAATGACCGAGAAGGTTGATTTTATCCTTTTCGCTGAAAGATTCAATGAGAGCTCTGCCTGTGAAATCTTCACCGTATCTTTCGTGATTGCATCTTTCACTGTGAGCCTTGCCGTAGTCTGTTTTTGTGCCTGTCAGCTGAGCATAAAGCTCGCAGGCTCTGTCCCAGGCGCTGTCTGTGGGGGCAACACTGGCAGCAGCAACATTGAAGCCCTTATCTCTGAGATATTCCATAAGGTCGCCGCCGAACATGCCCCAATAAGGCATAAGCTTATAAATATCGTCATATTCGCCCCAGCCTGACAGACCGTGAACAAAAACATAGGTGTAATTTGTGTTCCAGTTGGTGTCATCGACCTTGAGCAGGTCAAGATTAATGCCTAAAAGCAGAGCTAAAGACATCACAAGACTTGTGAGCTTATAAAGAATCTGATGGAGTATTACTGACATAATGTTTTCCTCTTTTCCATAGTTTAGGTGATTTAATATTATCATATAGAAAAAATCAAAGCAAGGGAGCAAATAATTTTTAATAAATTAGCTTCCCCCGGTGAATATCATTATGAATTTGCGTCAAAACTCAAAGCAGTACAAAACAAGGAGGCAAAAATATGAACAAGGATACGGTTGAGCTTTTGAAAGAATGTGATGCAGGCACAAAAACCGCTGTGAATTCATTCAAGGAAGTGCTTGACAACATTGAATCTCAGGAGCTTATGCAGCTTTTGCAGGATAGTCTGAGTGAGCATCAGAGCATAGGCGACGAGCTTCATGCAATTCTTGACGAAGAGGGCGAAAGCGGAAAGGAGCCCAACCCTATGGCAAGGGTAATGTCGTGGATGAAAATCAACTTCAAAATGATGGAAAAGCCCGACGACAAGACTATAGCAAACCTTATGTTTGACGGTTGCTCAATGGGCGTCAAGCAATTAAGTGAATATCTCAATGAGTACTCTGCCGCAGAGGACAGAGCCAAAAGATTGGCAAAAAGACTTATAAACGAGGAAGAAAAGCTTGGAAAAGATCTGAAAAGTTACCTGTAATTAACTTTTTATACATTTTTTCCTTGACAATGGATAAAAAATAACTATAATGAGGGAGCAATATAAAATTACAGGAGGTATAAAACAATGGAAAACTTTGATATCGACAAGTTCGCATCAGACGTAACAGACCTTTTCACAAAGGTTAAGGAAATCATCGCAATGGTTCACAACCTTGTTGGCAGCATCATGGGTGTTCTTGATAAGGAATGCGCTCTTTGCGGAGAACTCCACGAATAATCTCAGAAATCACTTCAGGTCACTGCACTTAAGCGGTGACCTGATTTTTTTGTTAAAGAAAAGGACAGGGATCAAGTCCTGTCCTTATTTTTGAATTAATAGTGAGCAATTCCGCAACCACAAGTTTTATTTGTTCTGAAGAGCTTCTGGAAGAAGAGGATGATTTTGAAGAAGAAGCCTGCTATACCGCCCTTATGGCAGTTGCATGAACAATTCTTTGAGGGGTCTGAGGGTGTGTCGGGTGCAGGCTTTTCATATTCGTAACCGCAACCGTTGTCACACTTATAATCACCGTTTGCATCATTGTGACCGAGAGCTGCAACTGTCTTCGGAGCAACAGTAACTGTACCACAGGCTGAACACTTCTTACCTTCAGTTAAACCTGTCTTTGTGCAGGTGGGAGCAACAGCAGGAATTATAGTGTTGCTGTGGCGGGATAAAACCTCCAGTCGGGCGGCGGCTCCATACACGAACTGCGTTCGTGGCGGCGACGTCGTCGCCGTAAAATCGCTGCGCGATTTAATGGAGCCGCCCGCCTGCTGCAGAAGCTTCCCGCGTACGGCAAGCAAAACAAAAAAGGCGGGTAGGGATTAACCTACACCGCCTGAACTTATCGCAATTCCGCATTCCGAATTCCGAAATCCGAATTTTAGATATTTGAGCCAGTTGAATAGTTGGGAGCTTCCTTAGTGATTGAAATATCGTGGGGATGGCTTTCGATAAGACCTGCATTTGTGATGCGAATGAACTGAGTCTTTTCCTTAAGCTCATCAATTGTTCCGCAGCCGCAATAGCCCATGCCTGCACGAAGACCGCCCATCATCTGATATACGGTTTCGCCGAGAGTTCCCTTATAAGGTACACGGCCCTCAACGCCTTCGGGAACAAGCTTCTTGTTGTTAGCCTGGAAGTATCTGTCCTTACTGCCCTTATTCATAGCAGCAATTGAACCCATACCGCGATATACCTTATATTTTCTGCCCTGATAGATTTCTGTGTCTGAGGGTGATTCTTCACAGCCTGCAACGAGTGAACCAACCATGATAGCTGAAGCACCTGCAGCAATAGCCTTAACGATTTCACCTGAATATTTGATACCGCCGTCACCGATAACGTTGATGCCGTACTTTGCAGCCATTTCTGCACAGTCATAGATAGCTGTGATCTGAGGTACGCCGATACCTGCAACAATACGGGTTGTGCAGATAGAGCCGGGGCCGATACCAACCTTAACGCAGTCAGCGCCAGCTTCGATCAGAGCCTTTGTTGCCTCTGCAGTTGCTACGTTACCTGCAATAAGTGAGATGCCGGGGAATGCAGCCTTAACCTTTGAAACAGCCTTAAGGATGTTCTGGCTGTGGCCGTGAGCTGAGTCGAGAACAAATGCGTCAACGCCTGCAGCCACAAGGGGAGCAGCTCTGTCAAGCACGTCGGGTGTTGCACCCAGTGCAGCAGCGCAGAGAAGTCTGCCTTCGCTGTCACGTGCTGAGTTGGGGTACTGGACAGCCTTTTCAATATCTTTGATTGTTACAAGACCCTTGAGAATTCCGTTTTCGTCAACGAGAGGAAGCTTTTCAATTTTGTGCTTCATGAGAATAAGCTTAGCTTCGTCAAGTGTTGTGCCGAAGGGAGCAGTAACAAGGTTTTCCTTTGTCATAACCTCACTGATTTTGATGTTGTAATCTGAAAGGAAACGGAGATCACGGTTTGTGAGGATGCCTACAAGCTTGCCGCCGTCAACAACGATGGGCACACCTGAAATTCTGTAGGAGTGCATAATATTTTCAGCTTCATAAACATAATTGTCAGGAGAAAGGTAAATGGGGTTTGAAATGATGCCGTTTTCGCTTCTCTTAACGCGGTCAACTTCCTTAACCTGCTCATCAATGGTCATATTCTTGTGGATAACACCGAGGCCGCCTTCACGGGCAATCGCAATAGCCATTCTGGACTCTGTAACAGTGTCCATAGCTGCTGTCATAACGGGGATGTTGAGTTTGATGCCTTTTGTGAGCTGTGTTTCAAGACTTACATCTGCGGGAAGAACGTTTGATTCCGCCGGAATGAGAAGAACGTCATCGAATGTAAGGCCTTCTTTTACAAATTTTGAATTGTACTGCATAGTCATAATCCTTTCTCTGTTTATTCAGCTTATTTTATATTCTGAACCCTTGCCGAGCAGGGTTTTTTACGTTAATCTGAGGCTTGTTTAATGCCGTGAAAATATATTGGGTAATTATATCGCAAAAAGGGCTAAAAGTCAATATGTTTAAGATAAGTTTTTGGGTGGTAAATATGTCCACAGAAGCACAAAAAAGCCAAAAGTAAAGCTGTTAATTTTACACCTGATTTTTCATGCGGAGAGAGAATCTCACTTTTCCACATCGGCACTTTTACACATTAAACGGATTTTAAACAGGAAAAATACTCTAAAATAGGGAGGTTCTCCACTTTTTCCACATTGTTTTCAACAGTTATCAACGGTTTTTTGTTAAAAACCGTGTGGAAAAGGTGGAAAAGGCAATTCTGTGAATATGATACAAAATTTTCAGTTTATTTTCTACATTTTTCGTAAGAGCCCCTTTTTAAAGGGCTGAAAATAAGTTAAAAAAACTTTTTGAAGCACCTGTTTTTTTCTATTAAATTCTGCCAATATTCCATTGGGAAGAATAAACATTGTGTTATATCAAACTATATTTATGAAAAAACAAGAAGGGATGAAGCTCAATGATTAAAGGGGTCAACAGACAAGTTGTTGAAGTCAGAGAAACAGGGTGCGATTATTTTGAGCGCATCATATTTTTTGTCAGCCCGGAATATGCAACACTCAGTGAAGGCAAGATAAGAGAAAGAGCCTCCATTATTGCAGGCGCCACACCTGCACCTCCGCCGACAAAGATAAAAAACAGCCGCATAACCCAGGTGCTCAAAATCGCTCTGAGTGTGCTTTGCGGGGTGGCGGCAGGTCTTGCCATATCCATGCTATTTTAAAGCGCGTACCTTAAAAGGAAAGCAGGCATCTCCGGAAGGGAAATGCCTGCAATTTTAATTATCAATATTCCTTTGAAAGCATGGAATCTGCTTCTTCTCTTGAAATCTTACCTACGTTGTAGTCAGCCATAACCTGAACATCGCGGTCGTTGAGCTTATAGAACATCCAGATGCCAAGAGCAATCACAAGGCCGATGATGGGCACAACGTTATATGTGAACCACAGACCGTCAAGGGCTGCTGCACTCTGCTGTGAAACTGCATCGATAGCCTGAAGGTCGGCAAAGTTGCTGATTTCCTGTTCAATGCCGTCAACAACGAAGGTTGTCTTGAAGCCGAACAGACCGAGAAGTGCAAGACCCATTGAGCCTGAAATAGCTGCTGCAAGCTTAACTGCAAAGGTCTGGATAGCAAAGGTGATACCCTTTGCCTCTGTGCCTGTTGTGTACTGGCCGTATTCTGCACAGTCGGGTGTGAAGGTGAATGCAAGAACGCCGATAATGCCAAGAGGAATTGAACGAAGCATAAATGCAATTGTGAAAAGAATGAAGTTGCTTCTTGTGGGAAGAATAAGGAATGAAAGAAGAATTGTTGCAAGAGCAGAAAGCTTGAAGAGCTTTGTCTTGTCGATTTTTCTGATGATTTTCGGCACAAGCAGAGCCATAATAAGCTGAGGCAGAGCTGCAACAGTACCTGTAATAAGAGAAGCGAGGGAGTTGTTATAGATATAGTAAGCAAGAATCATATGAAGGGCATTGTATGTCTGTGCACCTGAATAGAATATGTAGCCTACATAATAGATAAGAAGATATTTGTTGCTGATAATGTATTTGAGCATTCTTCTGACGGTGAACTGCTCTTCATCGATGCTCTGATTTCTTTCCTGACACTTTGTGCAGATGGGGAACATTGTGAACATAGCCACTGCGGCAACGATAATTGAAACCCAGCCGTAGTTAAGACCGATGAATTCACTGATAAGAATGGTAACAAGAACAGTTGTCAGTGCAGAACCGATGCCAGCTGTAACACCCTTGAGTGAAAGAATGGTGTTTCTTTCTTCGATGTTGCTGGTCATAGCAGTGATAATGCCGAATGCGGGAACGTCGCAGAGAGTGTAAGCTGTATCCCAGATGATGTAAGCCAGTGCGAACCAGACGAGCTTGACTGTTTCGCTTGCGCTGCCGGGGATGATGAAGATAGCAACTGTTGCTGCGGGAGTGAGTGCGCAGGCAATTTTAAGCCAGGGAATATATTTTTTGCCGCTCTTGAAATTAATCTTATCGAAGATTACGCCGAAGATTGCATCATTAACAGCGTCCCAGACCTTAACTACAAGCATAACTGCAGCGGATTTGACAGGGTCAACACCTATAAGCAGAAGGAAGGTTGTAAGATAACCTGCAATCATGTTGTAAATCATGTTCTGACCGAAGAAGTAGGTGTAATAGCTGCTTCTTTCAGGCTTAGTGGTTTGCCACAGAGGATTCTGAGGCTTCTTTTCTTTTGTGTTCATTTAAGTCTCTCCTTTTCCTGCAGATGCATGAGCTTTTGGCAAAGTACCTGCATAAATCTTTACTTATTTAACAATATTAACATCATATGAGTTTTAAGTCAACAAATTTTTGTTTTTTTAAATGACCGTACACATATAAAAAAGGAATAAAGAAACATATAAGGTCAATACTAAGCATAAGATTAATCAGAAAGCACAGGCTTTCCGGTTAAATAACAAGCAATAAAGGAGTTCATATTATGAAAAAATATCTTTCTGTTGCGCTCATTATCGGTCTTATTGCAGTGATAATCTGTTTTGCGGCCTGCGGCAACGACACGGTTGAGGATAATATCACATCTATGGAAAACGATATGTCTTCAATGTTTGACGATGCAACAACCCTTATGGATGAGCTGACAAGCGACACCGAAGACACAACAACTGACGAAGCCACAACGGATATGATGACCACAGAAGACACAACCTCTTCTCAGGAAACAACTGCGGGCACATCTTCAGTCGGCTGACAGCAAAATAATAAAAACCACCTGAACTGTTTATCGCAAGTCAGGTGGTTTTTTTATATCACTTAAACTATTTTTTCAAAGTCCTCTGCGCCGTGCTTGCAAAGGGGACACACAAAATCCTCGGGGAGCTCATCGCCCTCATAGACATAGCCGCAGATTTTGCAGACGTATCCATTTTTGTTTTCTGTCTGAGGCTTGGGCTTGACGTTTGCGTGATAATAGCTGTAGGTCATGGTTTCGGCGTTGCTGACAACCTTAGCCTCAGTCACACGGCAGATAAACATTCCGTGAGTGCCGAGGTCAACATATTGCTCAACCTCAAGTGACATATAGCTGTTTATGCATTTTGTCAGATAATAAAGACCGTTTTCGCTGCGCTTTGCATAGACATTTTCAAACTTGTCAGCATTTCTGCCGCTTCTGAAGCCGAAGTTTTTAAAAATTTCAAAGGGAGCCTCGGTGCTCAGGGCACACACATTGAGCTTGCCTGTGTTTTTAATCACATGGTGTGAATAGTTGGCCTTGTTGACGGTGACGCTCACTCTGTTAGGCTGGCTTGTGAGCTGAGAAACGGTGTTGACAATAAGACCGTTATCCTTGTTGCCGTCGTTGCAGGTCACAACATAAAGACCGTAACCGATTTTGAAAAGAGCGCTCATATCGTCAGCTTCTTTTTTCGGGTACTCTGCCGAAAGCTCGTCGCTGAGTGCTTCAAGGGATTTTGCAGATTCACTGTTTAGCACAGATTTAATTGTAACAGTATTTTCACAGAAGGTGAGATTTTTGCAGACGGAAAGCTTGTCTGCCATTTTCTTTGCGGCAATTGCGCCCCAGGTGCCGTTTTCAATGAGGGCAACTGTTCTGTTCTGGAAGAATCTTTCAGTCAGAGCATCAATAAAGCGGTTCATATGAGGGAATATTCCACCGTTATAGGTGGTGGTTGCAAGCACAAGCTTGCTGTAACGGAAGGCATCGCTCACAGCATAAGAAACATCTTCCCTTGCAAGGTCGTGGAGAATAACCTCGGGTGCACCCTTTGCCTTAAGCTTTTCTGCAAGTGAAAGCACAGCCGCCTTAGTACCGCCGTAAATTGATGTGTAGGCAATAACCACACCCTCCTTTTCAGGTGTGTATGAGGACCACTTGTCATAAAGACCGATGAAGTGAGGCAGATTTCCCATAAGCATGGGGCCGTGAAGAGGCAGAATCTTTTCAATGGGGAGCTCGGCTGCCTTTTTGAGCACAGCCTGCACCTGAGCACCGTATTTGCCCACGATGCCGAAATAATATCTTGCGCTTTCGCTTTCCCATTCCTCATCAGCGTCAACAGTGCCGAATTTGCCGAAGCCGTCAGCTGAAAAGAGAACCTTATCCTTGCTGTCATAGGTCATCATAACCTCAGGCCAGTGCACCATAGGTGCAAAAACAAAGGTCAGCTCATGCTCACCAAGGCTGAGAGTGTCGCCGTTTGCCACAACAACTCTTCTGTCTTCAAAGCTTTCGCCGAAAAACTGAGAAATCATGGTGAAGGTTTTTGCGTTGCCCACTATCTGTGCCTCGGGGTAAGCATTCATAAAGTTTCTGATGTTGGCTGAGTGGTCGGGCTCCATATGCTGCACAACGAGATAATCGGGCTTTCTGCTGCCGAGAGCCTTCTGGATGTTGTCAAGCCACTCGTGTGTGAAAGCAGCCTCTACACTGTCCATAACTGCGATCTTTTCATCGGTAATCACATATGAGTTATATGCCATACCCTTTTCCACAGGATATTGCCCCTCAAAGAGAGTTATGTTTTTATCATTTATGCCCACATAAGTGATGCTGTCGGTAATTTTCATTTAGTACCTCCTGAATATTATGTTTGATTATTCTATTATACATTATGAATTACATAATTAAGATTAACATTTTTCATAAAAAATTGCAACTAAATTTAATAAAAATGAGCAAACTAATAAAGATTGAAAAAACTATTGAATTTTGTTTTATTTTTTCGTATGATATATAATGAGCAAGAAGTTGTATATTTGCTATCAATTATTGTTATGTAATTAATGCAGAAAATACCATTCTGCTAAAACTATAAATTATGGGGTGATTTTTATGAAAGTTCAATTCACAGAAACCATTCTGCGTGACGCTAATCAGTCACTGATTGCAACGAGAATGCCCTTCGAGGCTTTTGAGCCTATCCTCGGAGAACTTGACAAAGCAGGCTACTACTCACTGGAATGCTGGGGAGGCGCAACCTTCGACTCATGCCTTCGTTACCTTAACGAAGATCCCTGGGAAAGACTCAGAAAGATCCGCAAGGCTTGTCCCAACACAAAGCTTCAGATGCTTCTTCGCGGCCAGAATCTTCTCGGCTACAAGCATTATCCCGACGATGTTGTAAGAGCATTCATCAGAAAGTCAGTTGAAAACGGCATTGACATTATCCGTATTTTCGACGCACTCAACGACCTTCGTAACATCGAGGTTGCCGTTGACGAAACACTCAAGTGCGGTGCACATCCCTCAGGCACAATCTGCTACACACTTTCACCCATCCATTCACTTGAAAACTATGTTAAGCTTGCCAAGGATATGGAAAAGATGGGCGTTAAGTCAATCTGCATCAAGGATATGGCAGGCATCATGGGTCCCCAGGAGGCATATGACCTTGTCAAGGCTATCAAGGCTGAGGTTAAGCTTCCCCTTGTTGTGCACACACATTCAACAACAGGTCTTGGCGCACTCACACTCCAGAAGGCAGTTGAAGCAGGCGCAGACGTAATCGACACAGCTATTTCATGCTTCTCAGGCGGCACATCACAGCCTCCCACAGAAACACTTGTTTATTCACTCAAGCAGCAGGGCTATGATGTTGATGTTAATATGGAAACACTCAAGAAGATCAATGACTTCTTCAAGCCCGTAAGAGCAAAGGCTCTTGAAAGCGGTCTGCTTAACCCTGTTGTGCTTGCAACAGACACAGATGCCCTCGTTTACCAGGTACCCGGCGGTATGCTCTCAAACCTTGTTGCCCAGCTCACAGCTGCAGGCAAGCTTGATAAGTTTGAAGAGGTGCTTGCAGAAGTGCCCAGAGTAAGAGAAGACCTGGGTTATCCTCCTCTTGTTACTCCCATGAGCCAGATGGTTGGTGTTCAGGCAACATCAAACGTGCTCGCAGGCGAAAGATACAAGAACATTTCAAAGGAAATCAAGAACTATTTCTTCGGCTTCTACGGCAAGGCTCCCGGCGAGGTTAATGCTGAGCTTGCAAAGAAGATTCTCGGTGACGAGAAGCCTGTAACCTGCCGTTTTGCAGACACCCTTGAGCCTTATATGGAAAAGGCAAAGGCTGAAATCGGTGATAAGGCAAAGAGCGAAGAGGATGTTCTTTCATATATTGCCTTCCCCACACAGGCAGAAGCTTTCTTCGACAAGCGTGACGAAAAAATAAGAAACACCTTCAGATACACAATCACAGAAGTGTAAGGAGGCTGTAAAATGAATTTTGCAAGTTTGTTGGCAGCGAGTGTTGCTGTTATCGGCGGCGCTGACGGCCCTACAGTAATCACACTGGCAGGCGACCTTCCTTTTCCTGCAATAACCGTAGGAATTTTTGCAGTGGGCTTTATTGCTTATGTTTATATCCGCAAGGCAATAGACTCAAAGAAGGCTCCCGCAGCAGCCAAGGCGGCAGCTGCACCTGCAGCGGTTGCTCCCGCAGTGACAGCTCCTGTTTACACAGGTCCTGTGCTCAGCGGTGTTGAAGAAAAAGAGGCGGCAGTTATTATGGCTATCGTTTCAGATAAAACAGGCATACCCCTTGAAAGACTCAGATTCAACTCAATAAAACTTATGGAGGATAAATAATAATGAAATATGTTGTTAATTTAAACGGTAAAAATTACGAAGTAGAAGTAACAGAACAGGAAGCAGTTGTAACAAACGTAACAGCAGCTGCAGCAGCTCCCGTAGCAGCACCTGCACCTGTGGCAGCACCTGCACCTGCAGCAGCACCTGCAGCAGCACCTGCAGCTCAGGCAGTTTCAGCTGAAGGCACAACAATCCCCTCACCCATGCCCGGCACAATTCTCGCTGTCAGCGTAAGCGTCGGTCAGGCTGTCAAGGCAGGCGACGTGCTTATGGTTCTTGAAGCTATGAAAATGGAAAACGACATCGTTGCTCCCTGTGACGGTACTGTGAAGCAGATTCTTGTTTCAAAGGGTGCTACAGTTAACACAGACGACGTGCTTGCTGTTATCTGAACACGGAGGTGCAAATAAATGGCCGACTTACTCGCGAATTTTGCGACCCTGGAATTCAAGCAGGTTGCTATGTGGATAATCGGTGGACTTCTCATTTTTCTTGCAATTAAAAAGGAAATGGAGCCCTCCCTGCTTCTTCCCATGGGCTTTGGCGCAATACTTATCAACCTTCCCAACTCAGGCGCAAAGCATATCATCGATGTGCTCTTCCGCTTCGGTATCGACAACGAGTTCGGTGAGCTTATGCCTCTGGTGCTCTTCATCGGTATCGGTGCAATGATCGACTTCACACCGCTTCTGACCAATCCGAAGCTGATGCTATTCGGTGCGGCGGCCCAGTTCGGTATATTCTTCACACTCTGCCTTGCTTCACTTATGGGCTTTGACATCAACGATGCTGCTTCAATCGGTATTATCGGTGCGGCAGACGGCCCCACTGCAATTGCAGTTTCAATGGAGCTCGGCTCAAAATATGTTGGTGCTATCATGGTTGCGGCTTATTCATACATGGCACTCGTGCCCCTGGTACAGCCCCCTATCATCAAGCTCTGCACCACAAAGAAGGAACGCCTTATCCGTATGGATAACACAGCAGGCAAAACTCCTTCAAAGGCAACAAAGATTCTTTTCCCCATTGTTGTTACAATCATCGTTGGTCTTGTGGCTCCCGATGCTGTTGCGCTTATCGGTTTCCTTATGTTCGGTAACCTCATTCGTGAATGCGGAGTGCTCAACTCACTTTCAGAAACAGCACAGAAGGTGCTCGCAAACCTTATCACAATTTTCCTTGGCATCACAATTGCCGCACGTATGCGTGCAGAGGAATTCCTCACAGTTGACACCTTACTTATTATAGGCCTCGGCCTCTTTGCATTCATCTTCGACACCTTCGCAGGTGTTATGCTTGCAAAGTTTATGAACCTCTTCTCAAAGAAGAAGATCAACCCCATGATCGGTGCTGCAGGTATTTCTGCATTCCCTATGTCAGCACGTGTTGTTCATAAGCTGGGTCTTGAGGAGGATAATCAGAACTTCCTTCTTATGCACTCAATCGGTGTTAACGTTTCAGGTCAGATTGCTTCAGTTATTGCAGGCGGTCTCATACTTACATTCTTCAGCTGATAAAGGAGGAAAACGCATATGAATTTTGCTTTGGATTTTGACGCCTTCCTTGCTTCTCTTCCTTATATGGGCAAGGGAATGCTCGGTATCTTCGTTGTAACGGGTGTTATTGTGCTTTTTGTTAATGCTCTTAATAACCTGCCCGAAAAGAAAGATAAAGAAGACTAAATGATTTTATGAGGCTGTCGCCCTGATAGCCTCACTTTTTTTCAGAACAGGAGGAACAAAAATGCTTTTATTGAGCAGTTCTTTAAAAATGCCACTGAGTGAAGCACTCGCTGTTTCTGCTATCGGCATTGTAACAGTTATAGTTATTCTTGCTATAATAGCACTTCTTATCATTCTTGTTTCAAAAGCTATCAGAGCTATTGAAGCAAAAGCAACAAAAGCTCCCGCAAAGGCTGCCGCACCTGCACCTTCGGCAGGGTACACAGCACCGGCCGCCTCACAGGGTCAGGTTGAGCTTATTGACACAGATGAAAAAGAAGCCGCAGTTATTATGGCAATTGTCAGCAAAAAAAGCGGCATACCTCTTGAAAGACTCAGCTTCAGGAGCATAAAGCTTATAGACGAAAAGAAAGGAGACAAATAAGATGATAAATGATGTTCTCACAGGCTTATGGGAATCTTCAGGCTTTGCGGCTCTCTTTGCGGACGGCGCATTTCTCTGGCAGAATCTTGTTATGATTCTCGTTTCCTTTGTTCTCCTTTATTTTGCAATTGCAAAAAAATGCGAGCCCCTTCTTCTTGTACCCATCGCATTCGGTATCCTTCTTGCAAACCTTCCCGGCGCAGGACTTATGGATGACCCCACAGGTCTTATGGATACCTCAAACATAATTGAAGGCGCCCATTGGTACGACAGCGGTGTTTTAAGACTGATATATGCAGGTGTTAAGTCAAGCATCTTCCCCTGCATTATCTTCCTTGGCATCGGTTGTATGACCGACTTCGGTCCCCTTCTTTCAAACCCCGTGTCACTTATTTTAGGTGCTGCAGCTCAGCTCGGCATATATGTTGCATTTGTTATTGCTATTCTTCTCGGCTTCACACCCCAGGAGGCAGCATCAATCGCTATCATCGGCGGCGCAGACGGCCCCACAGCTATTTTCCTCACAGGCAAGCTGGCAAGCCATCTCTTAGGCCCCATCGCTGTTGCAGCATATTCATATATGGCACTCATTCCCTTTATTCAGCCTCCTATTATGAAGGCTCTCACCACAGAAAAAGAGCGCAAGGTTGAAATGAAGCAGCTTCGTCAGGTGTCAAAGGTTGAAAAGATTGTTTTCCCTGTTGTTGTGCTTGTTATCTGCGCATTCATTCTTCCCTCGGTTGCTCCTCTTCTCGGCTTCCTTATGCTTGGCAACCTCTTCAAGGAATGCGGTGTTGTTGACAGACTTTCCGACACAGCTCAGAATGCTCTTATGAATATCGTAACAATTATGCTCGGCCTTACAGTCGGTGCCACCACAAACGGTCAGACCTTCCTTAAGCCCGAAACACTCAAGATAGTTGTGCTCGGTCTTGTGGCATTTGCCTTCTCAACAGTAGGCGGTCTGCTTCTTGGCAAGCTTCTCTATGTTATCACCGGCGGCAAGGTTAATCCCCTTATCGGTTCAGCAGGCGTAAGTGCTGTTCCCATGGCTGCACGTGTTGCACAGAATGAGGGCAGAAAGTATAATCCTGCCAACTTCCTTCTTATGCACGCAATGGGCCCCAACGTTGCAGGTGTTATCGGTTCTGCTGTTGCAGCAGGCTTCCTTCTTGCAATGTTCAAATAATATAAGCTTCTCAGCAGGCATTTCTCTGAATCAGGGAAATGCCTGTTTTTTTGTTGCAAAGAATCAAGGCTGCCTGCAGAGGTTTCTATATGTTGTGGTCTTGTGTGATGTGTGACACAAGGCAGAATAAAAAGCCCTCTTTTAAACAGAAAAAAAGCCCAAAAAACATTGACAAATCAAATGCAGTTGATATATAATGGTTTTCTGCAAGTTATGGCTTGCTTTATATAGCTATGCCTTGCAAAGCGATTTTAAAAGCGTCGGACACCATATTGCGTCACTTCAACTACTCCTTGCAATATGTCCCGTTTTATAGAAATTTATAAAGGAGGTTAATCGCAATGAAAAGAACTTATCAACCCAAGAAGCGCCACAGAAAGATGGAACACGGTTTCCGCAAGAGAATGGCAACAAAGAACGGCCGTAAGGTTCTCGCACGCAGACGTGCAAAGGGCAGAAAGCAGCTCACTTACTAATAACAGTTTCACAATTCTCTGACACTGATATTGCTGTCATATTATGAATTGTTTTATTGTTATGCTTTAAAAAATTTGTGACTGCTTTTGCGGTGTATGACTGACCGCAGAAGTGCAGTCAACCACGCTATATTGCGACGGGATTTGATTTATTTGCAGAAATACCTATCTTTAAATCAGAATACGGACTTTCAGCGTACTTATCACAGAGGAAAGTCTTCGGCTAGACCTGCACTGGTTGTTTATGCTATGAAAAACCGTGTGGGCGTTTGTCGTGTCGGTATTACCACAAGTAAAAAAATCGGCAACGCAGTAGAGCGCAATCGCTCCCGTAGGATTATTAGAGCTGCTTATCAGTCAATTTTCTCAGAGTGCAGCCTTAAGGGTAATTTTGATATTGTTTTTGTTGCAAGAACAAAGACAAAATATCTCAAAAGCACAGATATAGAAAAGGCCATGCTCTCTTGTCTTAAAGAGGTAGGTGCTATAGAGTGATGAAAAAGATACTCCTGGCAGTTATCCGCTTTTACAGACGGCATATCTCACCTCATCTGCCCCCTATGTGCAAGTACTATCCAACCTGTTCCTGCTATGCAATTGAAGCTATTGAAACACACGGAGCTTTTAAGGGCTCGGTGCTGGCTGCTTTACGCATTTTAAGGTGTAACCCTCTTTTTCCGGGCGGCTACGACCCCGTACCCCCTAAAAAAGAAAAAGGCAGGAAATCATAAGCAACCTTTAATAGAAACGGAATAATTTTACGGAGGAACATTAAATGAACACATTTTTTGAATACCTTTATGTCCCCTTCGGTTTTCTGTTCAGAATTCTTTTTGACTTTGTGGGCAATTACGGACTCGCTCTTGTAATTTTCACACTCTTTTTCCGCATCCTTCTCCTTCCCTCTGCTATAAAGCAGCAGAAGAGCTCGGCTAAAACTGTTCGTATGCAGCCCAAGCTCAAGCGCATCCGTGAAAAATATCAGGACTACGCTCCCCAGGAAAGACAGCAGAGAATACAGGCGGAAACCAGCGAGCTTTATCAGAAGGAAGGCTACAGCGCCATGAACGGCGGCTGCGCACCTCTTCTTATTCAGCTTCCCATTCTCTGGGGTCTTTACGGCATTATCCGTATGCCCCTGACACACGTTCTCAACATTTCAAAAGAGGCAGTTGCCGCATTGAGCACAGCTGTTCAGGAGCTTCCCAAATTTGCTGAGCAGTCGGCAAGAAGCGCAGCTTATATTGAATCACACGTTATTTCAAATATCGCTGAGATTATTGAAGCTAATCCTGACCTTGTTGAAAAATACAGCGAAGCTATTGCTAAAATCCAGAATTTTGATTTCACAATTTTCGGCATTAACTTAGGTGCAATTCCCGATGCAGGTGTTTTCAAGGCATGGGGCGAAGCAACCACAGAAGCAAAGCTTCTCGTTTTCATTCCCATAATTTCAGGTCTTACCTCACTTCTGACAAGTGTGCTCACACAGTACAGACAGAAGAAGGCTAACCCCAACATGGAAAATCAGCAGATGATGGGTTGCATGATGCTTTCAATGCCCCTTATGTCACTCTGGTTCACATTCCAGTTCCCTGCAGGTATGGGTATGTATTGGATTCTCTCAAACCTTCTTGCTTTCTTCCAGACTCTTATCGTGGGCCACTTCTATGCTCCGAGAAAGACTATTGCAAAGCTTATGGTTGATGAAACCATCTACAGACGCAGCTATGAGAACACAAAGAAGGTCGGCGCTGATATAGCCGAAGACTGATCAAAAAGAACACATCAGAAACCACGAAACTTATATTTTATAATAAACGGTGGTGAAACTAAATGATACATGAAGCTATTGCAACAGGCGCAACTATAGATGAAGCTATTGCCAATGCAAAAAAAGAGCTTGGTGCACCTGCTGAGGCAGATGTGCGCATAGAGGTGCTTGCAACACCCCAGAAAAAGATTCTCGGTCTTTTCGGCGGCTCGCCTGCAAAGGCAAAGGCATGGTACGAAACTCCCGATGCACCCGCAAAGAAGGAAGTACCCGAAAAGAAGGCTCCCAAAGCAGCAAAAGCTCCTAAAGCTGAAAAGCCCCAGCCTGCAGTTAAGGCAGAGGTCAAGGCTGAAGAAGAGGTCAAGGTGCCTGCTGAGGAAAGAACACCTGTTGATATAAGCGCCAGCGCTTCACTTACAAGTGCTGTTAACTATCTCACATCTGTTCTCAAGGGAATGGGTGTGGCAAGTCTCACTGTTGATGCTTTCCGCACAGCAGAAGACGAAATTATTCTTGAGCTTGACTGCGGCGATGATTACGGTATAGTTATCGGCAGACGCGGCGACACACTTGATTCAATTCAGTATCTGACAAGACTTGTTGCCAACAAGCAGAAGAAAGAAAACGAATATCTGAGAATTTCAATCAATGTAGGCAACTACAGAGAAAAGAGAAAGAACACTCTCAGAGAGCTTGCAAAGAAAAATTCCGAAAAGGTTCTCAAATACGGAAGAAATGTTACATTTGAGCCGATGAATCCCTATGAGCGCCGTATTATCCATACAGCAGTTCAGGAAATTGAAGGCGTAACATCATACTCCGTAGGCGCAGATGCAGGCAGACGCGTTGTTATCTCACTTGCTGAAGGCGTTAAGCCTACACATCCCTCAAAGGGCGGCTACGGTCGTGGCAGAGGCGGCAAGGGTGGCTACAACAGAGGCGGCAGAGGCGGCCGTTCATCAAACACAGTGAACGCAGCTCCCACAAGAGCACCCAGAACTGATGCAGGCGCTGAAAAGGTATCCCTTTACGGCAAAATCAACTGATAGAGAAACGGTCAGCTTTGTGCTGACCGTTTTTATTTATCCTTATTTTCTTTTTTCATGCGTTGCTCTGTTTCAATGCGTGACTTTCTGCTTCTGATTGAGTTATAGCGGTCATAGAGAAAGTCGCCCGTTTTGTCAAAGCGATAAGGATTATCCGTTTTAAAGCTGTTTTCTTTTTTATCCATAAAAATCACCCTCATTATCTTACCTCAGAAAAAGGCAGATATGAGGGTGAAGCTGTTATCAGGTGAAGGAAATGTTTTCCATAACCGTTCTTTTGATTGAAAGGAAGCTCTCATCCATTAAAAGCGAATTATTCCGCGGCTTTGGCAGGTCAACAGTGATTTCGTTGCTGATTCTGCCCGGCTTGCCCGAAAGGATATAAATTCTGTCTGAAAGCAGAATTGCCTCATCAATGTCGTGAGTGACAATAAGAGATGAAAGCTTAATCTCTTTCATAATATCAAGGTACCACTGATGCACTGCCGTTTTTGTAATTGTGTCCAGAGCGCTGAAGGGCTCGTCGAGAAGAGCCACACCCTCTGAGGCAAGATATGTGCGCAGAAATGCAGCACGCTGACGCATACCGCCCGAAAGCTGATGAGGATATTTTTTCTCAGTGCCCTCAAGGCCGAAAAACGAGAAATGCTCAGCTGCCTTTTCGCGGGCAGTCTTTTTATTTTCGCCCTTGATTATAAGAGGCAGCGCTACATTATCCAGCACCGTGTAGTGAGGCAGAAGCAAATCCTTCTGCAGCATATAGCTCATTCTGCCGGTTTTGCCCGTCACATCCTCGCCGTCTAAAAGTACCCTGCCGAAATCGGGCATATTAAGACCCGACAGCACATTGAACAGAGTTGTTTTTCCACTGCCGCTGACACCTAAGAGGGAAACTATTTCGCCTTCATTCAGGTGTATATTAATATCTTCAATTACATTTTCACCGTCATAGGAAACAGTGATATCAGTCGCCTTTAATTTTTCCATAAAAACATCCTTATGAAAGATAATCGTTTGAAAAGCCTGTGCCTGCAGGGATTGCATTTTCAACAAGACCCTCGTCGCTGAGCCACTTATAGAAGTTATCCCAGCGCTCTGCATCTATTACGCCCCAGCGCTCTGCATCGGCAATATATTGAGCATTAATCCACTTCTGGCTTGCGAGCACAAGTTCCTCTGAGCCGAGAAGTGAGCCCGTTGTGTCACCTGCAATAAGAATTGAAGCGGCTTTCTCGGGATTTTCTATAGCATATGTGTAGCCCTTTGCAGTTGCGGCAAGAAAAGCCTTTGCAGCTTCGGGATCGCTTTCGAGAAAATCGTTATTAGCAATAATAACAGGAGTATAGAAGTCAAAAACCTCATCAAGCTCGCCAAAGTCGAAATATTCGAAGTCGAGACCTGTAAGCTCTGCATTGATGCCTGACCAGGCATAATAAATCCACACAGCATCGGTGTCGCCGTGTCTGAGAGCCTCAGCCTCATTTGTGATGACATTGGGGATAAGCTTAACCTTACTGAAATCACCTCCGTCTTTTTCCATAACGTGCTCAATTATAGCTTTTTCTGTGGGGCTGTCCCAGGTGCTGTAGCGCTTGCCCTCAAGATCCTTGGGAGAAGGACAGTCAAGAGAGATAATGCCCGATGTGTTATGCTGCAAAATAGTGGCAACTGTTGTGATGTTAAGAGGCTCTTTGCTTGCAAAGTTAGCAGCAAGACTATCCTGAGCTGTAATGCCGAAGTGTGACTGACCTGCAGATGTCATCATTTCAGCACCGCCCTCGGGAGGCTGCACGATAGTCACATCAAGACCCATATCATTATAGTAGCCTTTATCTAAAGCAACATATAAGCCTGTATGGTTTGTGTTGGGTGTCCAGTCAAGGCAAAGTGTTATTTTCTTAAGGTCGCTGCCCTCGTCGGCAGAGTCCGAACAAGCGGCAAGAGTGAAAAGAAAAATGAGAGAAAGCAGAATTGCCGTTAATTTTTTCATAGTATAAAATCCTTTCTTTTACTTCTTTCTCTTATAGGGCATCGCAAGATTTTTTAATAGAGCAACTGCACCCATAAGAGCAAGACTCACTAAAGACACAAGGATAATTACCGCAAACATTTTGTCAAAGGCATAGGCCTTTTTTACTCTTGTCATATATACGCCGAGACCCTCAAAGCCGCCGAGCCATTCGGAGATAACTGCACCCACAACGCTGTAGGACGCAGAAACCTTAAGGCCCGAGAAAAACTGCTCCACAGCTCCCGGGAGTTTTATGTGACGGAAAATCTTAAAATTGCCGCCGCCCATGCTTCTTATAAGGTTGATGCTGTCGGGGTCGGCACTCCTGAAGCCGTCGAGCAGTGAAATGGTTATGGGAAAAAATGTGGTCAGTACAACAAGAGTAATTTTGGGCGCCATTGAAAAGCCCATCCATAAAACTAAAAGAGGGGCAATTGCAATAGTGGGTATTGTCTGGGTAATAACAAGTATAGGGTACACTGCCTTATAAAGAAATTCGAAGCGGTCCATAAGGACTGCTATAACAAAGGCAAGAGCTGTGCCTATAAGCAGACCGTAAAGCGCCTCCTGCAGAGTAACTGCTGCGTGGGACATAAGTATAGAAAAATCTGTGACGAATGCCCTGACAACATCAATAGGTGACGGCAGCATATATGAGGGCACAATTTCCCCCTCACTGACAAAGAGCCATAGCCCTGCCAGCACAAGCAGTGACACTACGGGTGCTATTTTACCTGTGATGTTTTGATACTTTTTTGTCAATGGTTAAAACCTCACCTTCGGGTCTGTAAACAACCTTGATATAAGCTGAAACACTTTCACAGCCTGCCTCAATGGCTACCTTCTGGCAGTTTGTTGCTATTTCCATGAGCTGGTCATAGCTTTCGCCCTCGATGGTTGTTTCAAAGGGACCGACATAATAGTTTAAGCCTGATGAGGCAATATATGCTATAACCTCATCAACTATGCGGATGAGCTCCTCCTCACTGTCGGTTTTGGGTAAGACCTGAATTGCGATACTTGCTGTCATAATGTGACACTCCTTATGTAAATATTTAACATAGGAAAATTCCTGTGGTGATTCGCTCTTCCTCGCCGGCAGAGGAAATAAAAATACCACCCTTCTTGGGTGGTACAGAAATCAAGAGCAACTTACTTAGCCTACGTCGGTATTATCCGAATCAGGTTATGGGTATAATCTCAGCCGATTAAATCAGCACCCCCAGTAATATTCTTATGTCGGGATTATTGTAGCACTGAGAAAAAGTTTTGTCAAGTACCCGGTTTTAATCTCGATAAAATCGCAGATTTTATCATATCGAGTTGTCGCAGACAACATATCGAGCCATGAAGCATATCGAGTGCGAAGCACATATCGACTTTTAATATCTGTTTTTCATATAATTCTTGACATAGCATTCAAATTCTTCTGCACCGACTAAAAATATATTATCACAACGGATTCTTACATCGTTTATATAAATATCTAAATATTCTGCACTTAAATTAATTCGAGAAATCTCGCTTATACTTAACTTCTTCTTTTTAAGTCTTGTATAAACTGTAATATCCTCATCATCAAGAGAATATAACACTCTTACGTTATGAGTAATAATATTGATTGTTAGTAATCCGATATAACAAGTACACATCATAGCAATGAACCACAATTGTACATCCTCGTCACCGCTTAAATATGCCAGACCGTTGGATACTGTACCTAAAATTGATACAAAATTTGCAACAAAACAAATTGTAACAATAAAAATTGAAACTCTGACACATTCTTTATTTTTATTTCTTATTCTATCAATGATATCAAATGCAAATATGATAATATTAGGTATACTTAAAATCAGATACCATTTCCAAAAACCTTCTGGCATGGTTCAACACCTCTTTTCTTGGTTGATATTATCACCATTCATATAGAAAGTCAATATTAAATGTAAATGCTCCCTCCGACACACTACGTGTGCCACCTCCCTCAAGGAGGGAGGCTTTTTCAGGCTCCGACTTTTAGTTGGTGACAGTGAGGCTCCCTGACGAGGGAGCTGGCAGCCGTCAGGCTGACTGAGGGAGCTATCCCGGCGGTCATCACACTCTCTCAACACCGCTATCACCCCCGCGTACACCAAAATATTAAAAATATTTTCTCAAAGGTGTTGTCCTTTCCTTAAAAATGTGTATAATGTAAAAGGATAAATTTGTAAAGTAACAGATAATGCGATTTTGAAAGGATAAAAACCATGATTCAGTTTGAAGAATTAAGATTAAAGTTAATGGAAAGCGAAAAGCCCCTCACAGAGCTTGCCGCTGCCCTCGGCCTTGACGAAATGGCAAAGGAGATTGCCACCCTTGAGGAGCAGACTGCTGCTGAAGGCTTCTGGGAGGATCTGCAGAATGCACAGAAGGTGACACAGAGAATAGCATCACTGAAAAACAAAATCAAGGCTTATGAAGACCTTAAAGGTGCCTATGAGGATGCACTTGTTATGATTGAGCTTTCAGACGAAGAGGGCGACCTTGACCTTCTTGAGGAATGTCAGAGCAGTGTTGAAGCTGTTGAAAAGGAGCTCGACAAGCAGATTCTTGCAACTCTTCTCTCAGGCGAATATGACAACAATAATGCAATTCTCACCTTCCACGCAGGTGCCGGCGGAACAGAGGCTCAGGACTGGTGCCAGATGCTTTTCAGAATGTACGGTCAGTGGGCAACAAAGCACGGCTTCAAGTTCACAACGGTTGACTTCCTTGACGGTGATGAAGCAGGTCTTAAGAGTGCGGTTGTTGTTATTGAGGGCGAAAATGCTTACGGCTATCTCAAGAGCGAAATGGGCGTTCACCGTCTTGTACGCGTTTCACCCTTCGACTCATCAGGACGCCGCCACACATCATTTGCTTCTCTCGAAGTTATGCCCGAAATCGACGACACAGTTGAAGTTGAAATCAGAGAAGAAGATATTAAGATGGAAGTTTACCGTGCATCAGGTGCAGGCGGACAGAAGGTTAACAAAACCTCATCAGCAGTTCGTCTTATCCACGAGCCCACAGGTATCGTTGTTTCATGCCAGGTTGAAAGAAGCCAGCATCAGAACAGAGAAGTGTGTATGAGAATGCTCAAGTCAAAGCTTATCGAAATCAAAGAGAGAGAGCATCTTGACAAGATTGAAGATATCAAGGGTGAGCAGAAGGAAATCGGCTGGGGCAGCCAGATCCGTTCCTATGTGTTTATGCCCTACACTCTTGCCAAGGACCACAGAACAGGCTTTGAAATGGGTAACATCAATGCTGTTATGGACGGTGACATCGACGGCTTCATCAATGCGTATCTCAAGAAGCAGTCACTTGACGCACTCGGTGCAGAATAAGCAGACGGCACAATAAAAAAACAGACAGGTCATTACCGTTTTGGTAGTGACCTGTTTTTGTTTGTATCAATATATAAGAGAGCTCACCAGCATGCTCAGAAGTGTTTCGCCGAAATATGCCAGCAGAACGAAAAGCAAAGAGGTACCGCCCTGCTTTGCGAAGACTCTGATTTTTCCCTGCACGGTAGACTGCGAAAGACCCAGGCTGATATTTTTAATGCAATACTTTTTATACAGGGAATTTGCAATAACACCGCTTATGAGATGCATCAGGAAAATGAGAGCTGCCGCTATCATCACAGGTACCGTAAGGTCCTCCAGCAGAACTGTCATTTTTGCCATAAGCTCGTTAAAGACAGCATCGCTGATGCTTTCGGGCTCCAGGGTGAGGATGTATGAATAAAACTCCATAAAGGGTGTGAGCATAGGTGTGATAATCATGCTCACAATAAACTGCAGGGTTATAAAGATTATGCCAGGCTTATAGAGCTTGCGATAGAAGAACCAATAGGGTGAAAAGAAAAATGCAGCCCAGTTGAAGCCGCTGCTTCCTCTGATTTCGTTCCACTTGAATTTATTGATATAGCTCTGGGCGTTGTTTCTTATGAAGGAGCCGAGAGTGTTTGTGCGTACCCCTGCCGTATAATCTTCAACGGGGAACGGGCCCTTGAAGGTGTTGATTTCCTCATAGTCCTTATAGCCGCCGAGATTCCATGGGTTTGTGCCTTCGGGACGCTCCTCACAGGCTTCGGCAGAGTCTTCGGGGAAGCCTTCACCCTTGCCGATTTCAAAGGGAGGCTCATATTCCGGCAGCTCTGTTTCCGACGGGGCTTCGTCTTTTTCGGCAGTGTCGGCATTTTCCTGCTTCTGGGCCTGCTCAACAATGTTGATGCCGAACATGGTGAATTTCATTGAGCAGTTGGAGCAGCTGACACTTCCCGGTTTGTTGGGATGCTTGCAGTTGGGGCAGATAAGGTCTTCACCGTCCTTGCCGTGGTTGACAAGGGTTGAGCTGAGTATGCCTGATTTTTTGCTGACCTTGCCCTGCCAGACAAAATCCTCACCGTGAAGGTGTGCGTTGACACAGCCGCCGTGCTCCTCATAGCAGCTGCGGTGCTGAGGTGTGGCACATTCAGGGCATACCACTATATCGTCATCTTCCTGCAGAAGCTCTTTGCAGCCGTCGCAGGTGTTACCGTCATATCTCATAAACTGACTCCTTTTCAGTGTAATACATATATATTATATCCTTTAAGGATAAAAATCAATTGTTTTGAACTAAAAGTTATATTATTCTATGTCAGAAACCTTAAAAGGAATTAAATCTGCCCTTCGGGAAGCTCTATAACGGAAAAATTAATTTTGAGAGCTTAATTTTTATACACTCTTACCAAAAAACAATGCACAAAATTAGTTAATAATCCGTTGTTTTTTTGTTGAAATTATGATAAAATAACAAATGTTAACTTCAAAAGGAGAAAACTTTGAGGTTTGAAATTATTAGGGACCTTGTAAAAATGAGGTCTTAGGAGGTATTAGAATTGAAATCTTATTCAGTAAACAACATCAGAAACATCGCCATTGCGGGACATACAGGTAAAGGTAAGACAGCACTTGCAGAAGCTATGTTCTATGTTGCAGGTGTAACAGACAGACTCGGCCGTGTTATCGACGGTAACACAATTATGGACTATGATGCAGAAGAAAAGAAGCGCAAGTGCTCAATTTCAGCAGCAACAGCATCATTGGAGTGGAGAGACACCAAGATTAATGTTCTTGATGCCCCCGGTAAGTTTGACTTCGCCGGCGGTATGGCTGAAGCTATGCGCGCTGCCGACTGTGCACTTATCGTTACATCAGCAGGCTCAGGCATCGACGTTGGTCTTGAAAAGGCTATCAAGGCTGCAGATGCAAGAAACATCGCTAAATTCTTCGCTATCACAAAGGTTGACGGTGAACACAGAGATTTCTATAAGACATTTGAAACGCTCAAGGCACATCTCGGCACAAAGCTCTGCCCCGTTGTTGTTCCCTATATGAACGGCGGCGTCTGCGAAGCTTTCGTAAACCTTTGCTCAAACAAGGCTTTCAAATATCCCAACGGCAGACCCGTTGAAATCGAAATTCCCTCAGACGACAATATTATTGCTATGAGAGCTGCTCTTGAAGAAGCGGTTGCAACTGTTGACGAAGAGCTTATGGAAAAATTCTTTGAAGGTGAGCCCCTGACTAAGGAAGAAATCATCAACGGCCTTACAAAGGGCGTTGAAACAGGTGAAATCTATCCTGTATATGCACTTTCAGCAACTAAGGTTGACGGCTGTGATATGCTTCTTGATGCTATCGTTTACTCAGCTCCCTCACCCGATAAGGCTAAGCCCGAAATTGCCAAGGATGCAGACGGCAACGAAATCGAAGTTGCATGCTCAGCCAAGGATGACCTTGCAGCACTCTGCTTCAAGACAATTTCTGACCCCTTTGTCGGCAAAATGTCATTCGTTAAGGTTCTTGCCGGCAAGATCACTCCCGACACACCCTGCTTCAACTCAAGAACAGGTGAAACTCAGAGAATGGGTAAGCTCGTAACAGTAAAGGGCATCAAGCAGGAAGACACAGCATCAATCGATCTTGGTGATATCGGTGTTATCACAAAGCTTCAGGACGTACAGACAGGCGACACTATCTGCAGCGCTAAGAAGCCCATCACTCTCGCCGGCGTAGACTTCCCCGCAGCTTCACTTTCAATGGCTGTTGTCGTTAAAAAGAAGGGTGAAGAAGAAAAGGTTGCTTCAGGTCTTCGCAAGATCATCGACGAAGATCCCACAGTTAAGTTTGCAACAAACGAAGAAACCAAGGAAATGGTGCTTTCAGGTCTTGGCGAACAGCATCTTGATATAGTTGTTTCAAAGCTTAAGACAAAGTATGGTGTAGAAATCGACCTTCGCATTCCCAAGGTTGCATACAGAGAAACAATCCGCAAGACCTGCCAGGTACAGGGCCGTCACAAGAAGCAGTCAGGCGGTTCAGGTCAGTTCGGTGATGTATGGGTACGCTTCGAGCCCCACACAGAAGATCACCTTATCTTCGAAACAGAGGTTGTCGGCGGTTCAGTTCCTAAGAACTTCTTCCCCGCAGTTGAAAAGGGCCTTCAGGAAGCTATCCTCAAGGGTCCCCTTGCAGGCTATCCCGTTGTTGGTCTTAAGGCAGTTCTCTATGACGGTTCATACCATCCCGTTGACTCAAACGAAATGGCATTCAAGACTGCAGCAAAGATCGCATTCAAAAACGGTATGGCTCAGGCCAGCCCCGTAATTCTTGAACCCATCGGCGAGCTTAAGGTTTATATGCCTGACATCAACCTTGGCGATATCATGGGCGACATCACAAAGCGCCGCGGCCGTGTGCTCGGTATGGGTGCAGCAGACGAACCTATGATGCAGGAGCTCGTTGCCGAAGTACCTATGGCAGAAATGGGCGACTTCTCAACAACCCTTCGTTCAGTAACAGCAGGCAGAGGCTACTTCAGCCTTACCTTCGCAAGATATGAGGATGCTCCCATGAACGTTGCTCAGAAGGTTATTGAAGATGCAAAGAAGGA